>CAMFLX010000169.1 GCA_945957555.1 uncultured Cytophagales bacterium | reverse complement strand
CAAATCAGTACGTTGCCATTTTGTAGTTGCTGTGCACCGGAGATATTTGTAGCATAAAAATTATTAACGTTTCCTGAATTATAAACCCACGAAGCCTTAGCTGGCAAATAGGGCAATGTGGACATATAGTTCGAGCCATTTACCGGAGGATTGATAATTTCGACTGTTGAATAATTCCCACCTGTTCTTCCGTTCCCATTATTGAAAACCATCATCTGATTTTCATAAGGCATTCCACTTTCTATCCAATAAGCATTGTGTTGCCCGAAGAATTTTTGATCTGCTACAGTACCGTTGTTATAGGCTCGTGGATTTCCCCAACGGTATAAAATATCACCACCTTTACCCGATTTTCCACCAGAATGATCGGCCGCCTGCGCTGTGGTGGTGCTATGATCTATGATCCATACTTCTTCAAACGCATGAGAACTTAGCAAAATTTGATCTAAAGACTCGTTGTAGTCAATGGAGTTTATGTGAATCCAGTCAGTACCAGTAGTCGTGTTGGCACTAGCTGCAAAATTTATGTTCAATAGTTGAGGACTAGAAGATACCGTTCCATAATTGGGCTTTGTGTTGTCATAATCTTGAACCAACTGATCCCACAAATGCCATTCCCAAACGATATTTCCACCCGTTGTGCCTACTGGTTGTATTTCAATAATTTTTTCACTCCAAACGGTAGCAGTTGTCAAGGATGGATTTCTGCCTTGTGCAATAGCTTCGGTATTTGTTTTTGACTCCCAAACAATGGCTAAAATATTACCATTTGGCAGGGCTTTAATGTCATGGTGTTGGCACTCCAAAGCACTAGAAATGGTATAAGTCCAAGTTACATCTCCATCCCAATTTATTTTCTGGATAATTCCACCTTTCCCGCCCGCATTAAAAGTAGTATTGTTTGCATTGCCCGATCGAAGCAAAGTGCCGTCTGGCAAAATATAACACGACTGACCAGGACGATAAGTGCTAGACCAAGTTTTCACTTGTTTTCCACATTTGTCTATCAAATACGTGGTAGTGCTAGATATTGGGGCAAATAGAACATATCCGTCATCAGAACTGCCTATCTCATGTTGAATCAGCCCTATTGTGTTTTGGGCTTGTGCGATTTCTGTGAAACACAACAGGAGAGATATTATTACTACTTTCATTTTTATAATCGTTATCTCTTATAAGGAGTCTTCTTTTAATGTTGCTTTATCAACTTTTTAATAAGAATTCCATTTTGACTTTTTATACTTAGTAAGTAAATGCCTTCGGGTGCATTATGTCCAATTGTTAATGTGTTTTTTCTTACTCCTTTTTCTATTAACGTTCCACTAATTGAGTATAAGGTATATTCAAAATCACCTAAAACTTCAATTGTAATCTGGTCTTGAAATAGGTTAGAACTTGAGTTTAACCCCATTTTTTCATCTGTATCTTGAATACTAGTGGTTCCGCAAGCATCTTTATCGAATTGAAAAATGCGAGAAGTATTGCCTCCTGCACACATGTCACAAGAATCAATTGAAGCTGTTCCGCCCCAATCGTTGTTGCAGTCTTTTGAACATTTTGAAAGTCCCGTTTTACCACCAACACATTTGCCACATTGGTCTAGGTATGCCAATCCGCCAGGGTCTCCGTTACAATCATTGTCGCAAGGAGTGGCACCGGTTGTGCCAGCTACGCATTTGCCACAGCCATCTATGTAGGCGTTTTCATTCCAATATCCCGCACAATCTTTTTTGCAACTGGAGTTTGGTGTGATTCCTGTGTTGCCCCCCGAACAAACATTACAGAAATCTATTTTTGCCGTGCCATTTATTTCGCCAGCACAATCGGGACAACTTAATTTTGTAAACTGAATACCTGTATGAACTAGGTCATTGGTATTGAAAATAATGTTGCTTGCTTCAATGACTTCACCTGTAAAAGAGGTGAACCTAAATGTGTATGGCCCTGCTTTCGATTTGTCTTCGTCAATTCCGTCGGGTTTTACGAAATAGTTGTATACCACTCTATGTATACTATCGTAAGTGCCGTTTGATTTGCGGTATTCTAATTTAGATATAGGATAGAAAGCATCTCTAACTTGAGCTTTAAAATAATAGGGGCCGGAACCAGGGGCAAAAACTAATGTTATGTCGTTTGCTAATGGACATGGCACATACTGCCATTTGATTTTAACTCTTCCATCTTTTAGTTCAGCTATTTGTGGATAAACGCCAGTCGTAAGATCTATATCTCCAAATTTACATTCTGGACATTCGTCGGCAACCTTTAAAACAACCTCTCCCTTTGGGCCTAAGATTCTCACACAGGAGCCACAAGCGTTACTACCTGCATATTGTTCATGATTCATGGCACAGTGATATATGTCCCCCGATGCTATTGGAATTCCACAATGTCCACCGGCTCCCCCTGCTACTCCGCCATAATACGTGCCTTCACCATAATACCAAGGCTCTTCACAAGACGTAATTTGTGTATAAGCTATGGAAATAGTTGTCAGTAAGCTTATTATTAGTAGTTTGAGTTTCATTTTAGTATCTAAACTTAATATTTGTTGAAGGTCTGGCCCCAGAAACCACTGATTTGTGAAACCAATCATTTGAATTATGACTATGAAATACTTCAGAGTACATGTTTTTTGTATCATTGGTTGTCATCCAATCAAGATAAATGTAACTACCCTTTTCCGTTTGAATAATTCTCTATGGTTTCTGTACGAAACTTGACCGTTTTAGCTGCTTTTGTTAACTCAAAAGCTTTCATGTAAGCAGCTGTTTTTTGTGCGGTCCGATTCCTGTATTTTGTAAGCCCATATGGTTTTTTATGTAAATCCATTAAACCCAGAATACGCATTAGAAATTTACTACGACAAAATGCTATTTCAAATTCATTTCAATACTCGTTTTTCTTTATTCATTTAGGCTTGCTAGCTTTTCACTCAGAAAAACTCCGTGTCCCGCGACTTTTTTGTTATATGATTAAAATCTTATACACACTTCCTTTCGCTTTTAGGAAAAAGACACCTTTAGCCAAGCCGGAGGTATTGACTGTATTGCCAGAGCCTGACATGATGAGAAGGCCCGATACATTCACCAATTCCCAATCTGTCTCAATTGTTAAATGAATGATATCTGTAACAGGATTTGGGTAAATGTTGAAATACTCTACTCTTTCTGTTTCTATTCCAGTCACTATTTTTACAATCGTAATCGAAACACTTGTTTCGGATACTTCGCCAGAAGTGGCCGTGGCAATTGCTTTTATAGTGTGTTGTCCTGGAGTTAATGTATTCAAGCTAGGATCATTTGCGCCCAATCCCCAATCATAAGGAGCAATTGTTTCTTTTCTCAGAAACACGTCATCTACATACAATTTTACACTATCAATTCCCGAAGCATGTGTTGCTGAAACGTTGATATTCAGGTCAGTTCCTAATGCAATTTGTTGGTTGTTAGTTAGATTGGTAAAACTTACTACTGGCAATACTTGGGTTTTCTTGATTTCAAACCAGTTCAAATTCAAACCACCTCCTGTATAGTAAATCCTTAGTTTTTGCTTGCCAGCAACAAGATTTAGTGTCATAGTATTTGTTTGCCATGTTTGCCAATCGCCAGTGGAATTGGTTTGTGCATAAGAGCCCAGAACATTGCCTGCTTGGTTTCTGAATTCTATTTTGCTGGTAGTGCTAGTGGTAGCGACCCTCAATGAACAAGTGTAAGTGCCTGTAACTGGTACATCAATCAAATAATCCATAAAGTCGCCCGTTGTAGTATAGGCTACATTCAAACCGCCTTCGGAACAAACTTGATTTTTGATTCCTGAATGGTCAAAATAATATTCGGCTTCAGTTTTTAGAGAGCCTGTGATAGGAATTGCTTTGTATAAATGAATCGTTTCAATTCCTACATTTCCTGAAGATACATTTACATTGTCTATCCAATTCGCTTTAAAAATGGGGAGCAGTTCTGCCGGATTATTGATCATGTAATTATTCCAACGACCTGAATTGAACTTAGCCACATTGAAATAAGAGAATGCGTGTACTCTTGGATAGTTGTCAAACAAATCACCGCCCTGACTAAAAAAATCAGCTTTGTGAGGATCGGTTTCATTTGAATCATTTTCAGAAGCAAACTCGGCAATCAAAATAGGCTTGTCGGGTGCTATGGACGAAAGTTTAGCGTAAACTGTACCAAAAGTCTGAGCAACTGTTTGGTATCTCGTGGGTGTGTAATTGTATGGTTTGTCGTACGAATCGAAACCAATCCAATCTACGTAGGCATCGCCAGGATAATAATTGACATGTTGGTTCCACGTTTCGTTTGGCACACTTCCTCCATTTGTACACCAATTCCACAATATATTCGTCACTTGCTTTTGTGTTTTGATGATGTTGTAAATATGCTGCCAAGCCAAAACATACTTTTTAGGAGCATAGCTATTTTTTTTGTTATGATATCCGTCCCAATCGTACCAATTCCCATTCATTTCATGGGCATATCTAAGGAAGATTGTACCTTTCACCTGCTTTACCTGATCGGCAAATTTCCTCCAATAATCGTCATAGTTGCCTGCTATTACATTGTCATATTGGCCATAGTATTTGCCTGTAATTGTGTCGTTATAGGGTTCCAGAGTTATCATGGGCGTTATTCCTTGGGCTAGCAAGGCATTACAGCCCGTTACATCCAAGTCATTTCCAACACGCATAAAGCGCATCCATACGCCTGGAGTTTTCCCATATTGTGATTTGATTTCATTCAAACGTTTGTTAGAGGAGTTAGTAGGCAAATCTTTTTCGTACATTCCGTAATAGGTTTGTGAAAAAGAAACGAGTGAAGTAAAAGAAATCGCTATTGTTAAGGATATTGTTTTCATATTATCTTGATTTAGAAACTCAAACATTTATTGTTCAAAATATGGTATTTAGAAAGTAGCGTCAATATAGAATGAGACACTACTTTCTAACTTTTAGAATCACTGTTTTAATATCTTGGTGCGCTGAATACCAGTGGTGGATCGAATAACAAGATGATAAAGTCCTGTCGCCAGATTATTGCCGAGAGTCATCTGTGCTTCCCCCGTTCCATGAACAACATCTACCAATTGCCCGATAGAATTGTAGATGCTTACAAACTCAATCGAAGTCCCGTCTTTAAGTGATATTGTAGTGGAAGAAGTAAATGGTTGTGGCGAAACTGAAAACGATGCATTAGAATCAAAATCCTGCAAACTCG
Organism: uncultured Cytophagales bacterium; assembly: GCA_945957555.1. GTDB lineage: Bacteria > Bacteroidota > Bacteroidia > Cytophagales > UBA9547 > CAMFLX01. The sequence continues at coordinate 6,271 of CAMFLX010000169.1, read as the reverse complement.
TCACTGTACTTTGTTTGATGTCCATCCAGTTGAGGTTAAAGCCGGCCTTTGTAATAGTAAGACGCAAAGTATGTTTTCCAGCAACCAGAGCCAATGTTTGGTTAAGGCTTGTCCAAGTCTGCCAACCACCAGTTGCGGCTACAGGGACTTCATTGATTTTGGTGGCACCATCCACTGCCACGGAAAACCCAGCGTTTCCAGTCATGCTTGCGATTCTAAAATCTATAGCATAATTACCACTGCTAGGCACTTCAATGCCATATTCTACATAATCGCCGGCGTCGGTATATCCTAGATTTTGCCCACCACCTGCATCTGTGGTAGTTTCAAATTGAAGACCCACTTGATTGTTGAATTGTTCAGCTTCTACTTTTTTAGGAAGGATGTGATTATATACTACGGGTTGGGTTGGCCCAGTTGGGATTTCATCACCAGCTGGTGCACGCGAGGCTGTATACCCTGTGATGGCCAACCATAGCATACCATTCACTACACCTACATTTTTTGTGCTGAAAGTACACTGGTTTTCGCCAAATGTGTGAGTTGATACATTGTAGTTATTGGTAACATCAGCTATAGTATTGAAATCATAACGGATTGATACTGCATCAAAACCAGTTCCATTCCACTTTTGGTAAGTAAACCAATCCACAAATTGAAAGGAAGGCAGATCGGCAGCGTTGAAAGCGCCCAGCCAATTACCTGGATAGGTGGCCCAATGGTTAAAACACATACGCATAGGATCCGCAATGTTTCCAACAGGGTCGGTTCCTGATGGTGCATTTTGTCCTTTGAGAATTCGTCTCACTTCGGTTCCATTGTTGAACCAGGCGATATAATTAGGAGTCCATTCAAGGGTAAATTTTACCCAAGTTTTGGCAATGGGAATGGTATTGTGAAAGCCTTCCCAGCGCTTTGTGTTGGCATCATTGGTTTCGTATTCCCAAATGGGGTTCGATTGCCAAGAGTTGGCACTTTTGCCAAAGGTTTCAATATCGAGCTCGTTCCACTGTACATTGGCTTCTGTACTGCCATCTTTCCACATAAAAAAAGTAGAAGTTGTTCCGCTTACATTGCTAGCATACATACTAAACTCGAACCTCCCGTATTGGACCGCAGTTTTCGATTGAATTTCACCTGCAGAATACCACCTGCCGTTTGCATCTTGTGCGTTTGTCAAAATTGCTATGAAGCAAATCAATAAGTAAATGTAAATTGTTTTCATATTTTGAATTCTTTTGAAGCTATTATTAATTTTAAATGTATACTTGATAAAATAGGGGTGCCAGAAACCCAAAGGCACCCCATATTAAACTACTGTTTCACGATTTTGGCGCTGTACATCCCCTCACTAGTCTTAATCATCAAATTGTACATGCCAGCAGCCAAATTGCCTCCCAGTGTTATTTGAGAAGCGTTTCCTCCTGACAATACCTCTACCTCCTGTCCCATATGGTTTAATATGCTTATGGATTGCAGTGTAGCCCCATCACTTAACTTCAATGTCGTGGAAGAGGAAAAAGGCTGCGGAGAAACAGTAAGTTGCTTGTTGGTGTCAAATTCGTCTATTGAGGTTACTATACTAGTGACTTGAATGATGATGCTGCTTTCGGCAGTGGTTGTTTTGCCTTCAATATCAACCGTAGTAGCGATTGCCTTTAAGGTATGTGGTCCCACAGAGAGTGTTTTTAAGACTGGATCTGTAGTGCCATTCCAGTCATAACTAGCTATGTTTTCTTGGCTTACAAGTACATTGTCGAGATAGAGTTGCACACTGGCAATACCTTGATCTTGTGTGGCATTTACTTTAACAGCAAGGTCATCGCCCTGTTTGATTTGGGCATTGTTTTGGGGCGTCACAAACGAGACTACTGGATTTTTGGGAAGAAAGGTTACATCGATCCAGTTCAAATTGAAACCATCTTTGACCACATTTACTTTAAAAGTATGCAGCCCTTTGCTCAGGGTGGCTTTAGTACTTATTGTTTTCCATACTTGCCAGCCACCTGTTGCTTCAATTGTTACATTTGAAATCAGGGTCGTATTATCGGATAATAATGAAAGCGATGCGTTTCCGTTAAGACTTGCCACTCGAAAATCAAATTGATATTCTCCATCATATTTTGCATCTACTTTGTATTCGACCCAATCGCCTATAGTCGTATATCCTAAGTCTTGACCAATACCTTCAGTAGCTACTACTGTTTCAAGTTCCAAACCAGACACATTACTATATTCTTCCGCTTCTATTTTGGAAGGTAATACATGCGTGATAATCACAGGATTCACCGTAAAGGTTTCTACTTTGGGTGCTGTTCTGGCTAAAGCATTGGCTCCAGTGTAAGTGTATCGTTTGGTTAGCTGTCCGAGGTTGTTGAAAATCAACATAATAGTGGCATCGGCAGCAATTTGATCTGTGTAGGTCATGTTAATGGAGGCATCTACATTGATGTTTACAGCTTGAGTGCTTGTAAAAGTACTGGCATCCAGTTTGGCTGCTAATGTATAGGGCGTTGTCGTGTTTTTGTTCATGATCATGACAGATACTCCATTTGCATCTTTCATGGCTACTGTAGCTATATTAGAGTTGTTGTCAGAACTTACTGCATAATTAGAACGCATGTTTTGCCCTAGCATAAGGCTATGCCAGTAATTGGAGCGCGCCACGTTATCAATATCAAATAGACTTAAATCGTTACATCCTCTATCTGCTGAGCCACAGTAGTTTTTGCCTTCGTAAATACTCCAAAATGTGATCGAGTGTGCGTTACGGGCCATGGCAGCACCGTAGATGATCGCATACGATTGGCCAGCCCTAAAGGACCATACTTTTCTATCATCGGTAGCCTTGGTGTTGTCCCAGTGGGTGTTGCACTCGCCCATCATCCATGATATTGGTGAGTCTGTTCTTGTTGCATTGGCTTTGGCCAATCGAGCCACCATATCATCCATTTGCGATACCACTGCATATGGATTGTCGTTCCAACCGTAATTGTGCCAGCTAATGATATCGATATAATATCTGCCATTGGCATCTTTACCAGTCAAATCTAAGCTGCCATCCAACATTTTATCCAACCATGACCCCACATATCCCGATGTTTCCAGCGCAATCACTTTGATCGTGGGGTCAATCGCTTTTAATAAAGGGGCAATCCTTTTGGTATATGCTGCAACGGTAGCGTCACTCAAATTCCCCCCGCTTGGGTGTTCGGGTTCATTGCCGATAGACCAGTATTTTACCCTACGTTTCATAGTCACGTTGATATAGGTGATCAAGTCAATTACTTGTTGATCCGATTTGGCTGCAGCTACTTGTACTTGAGGTTCTGCACCCATGGCATGTACAGCATCTATATAGGTGATGAAATTTGCATTCGAATAATCGTTGGCTCCAAAGCCGCCAATTCTGATCATTTTAAAGCCTGCCGTTTGCATTTCTTTGCCTGGCGCCATGAGAGCCGCCGCATTGCCACCAGGGTACCAATAGTTATTGCCTATGATGTAGGGACTAATGGTTTGCGCTATGATAGGGTTGTCCATACCTAACAAAAGCATACATAAGATGATCGAATTTTTTACGTGTTTCATAAACTTGTCTTTTTTGATGTTTAAAACAATTGCCTTCTCACAAAACTACGATCAGTGTTATGATAATGGCTTATAAAACAACTATTAATAGTGTTTTTAGGTGTCTATTTAGTTTGATTTTTAGATTGATTTTGGCGCTTTAATACCTATGAAAATAGACTTCAAGATTAATAAAATCTAGTTTAATGCTAGAATAGTAATATTTTGTTACCTTGCAATTCGTTTTGATATATTTGCGGGCTCGGATAAATCAAATTAAATACTGGTTACGTACAATTGTATAACTATTTAAATGAACATTTGAGATGTTATCCAAATATAATTTACTGGTATTTGTGCTTGTTTTGACTTTTAAAAGTCATGCATTGGTATTAAAAGGACATGAAACAATTGCGGTGAACTCTTATGAGTCTTGTGCCATGCCACCGATTGAAGGATTGATAAAAAATGAGTCTGGCAAAGATTGGTATAAATTGACGATTGATGATAAATCTAAGGAGGTATGGGTACTTGAATTTATTGATTTTCGAATAGACCATATAGAAATCTATATCCCAATCCCAGATGCTAACCTGTTTAAAAGATATACAACTGGCGATGCTTATAGGTTTATGTCGAGACCTATAATCCATAAAAACCTAGTATTTAACTTGCCCAAAAATCCAACAAGGCCGTATACCATATATTTTAAAGTCATAAAAAGCGGACATTCCTCTTTTGTACTCAATGCCAACTTGAGAACCTTAAACAATTTCGCAGAATATGGCTTCGCAGAATATGCATTTTTGTCTTTTTTCTATGGGATATTGTTTTGCATGATGCTGTATAACCTTTTTCATTATGTTTTTACTAAAGATCGATTGCACTTCCTATATGTGGTTTATGTATCGTCGCTTTCATTGTTTTCGTTGAGTCGTATCGATGGTTTAGGTTTTCAATACGTTTGGCCAAACTTGCCTATTCTCAACTCATTTCTTTTTTCATTGTCCTTAGGCTTATATGTTGCTGCTACCATTGGATTTTCAGCTTATTTTCTGAGTTTGAAAGCTTCGCATGTACGTATATATCGTTTGTTGATGGTATACGCCTTGTTAAGAGTTCTCTATGCATTGGCTCCATTATGGGATTTGCTATTATATGATTTGAAACTCTTAGATCTTGCACTGTTCCTCTTTATATTTTGGCTTGGGACTAAACAAAAATTCCTGTCTACAGCTCCCTCACGTTTTTTTCTAGCAGGGTTCGCCAGTATGATATTAGGGTTCGCCATTTATACTTTGCAAGATCTTTCATGGATTCCCCAATCGTTTTGGATTTATTATGCACTTAATTTTGGTGTCTTGGCCGAAAGTATATTGTTGTCGATGGCAATGTCTGAGAAAACTAAATCCATTATATTAACAAAGCAAGCGGCACAAAAAGAATCTATTGTGCAGCTAGAGGCCAATAAGACATTACAGAACCAACTGATCCTTGAATTGCAAGAAAAGGAAGCCCTCAAGGATAAAGTTAACCAAGAGCTGGCACAAAAGGTGAGAGAGCGCACTTTAGAGTTAGAAGAAAAAAATCAGATTCTAAATGAACAGAAGGAGAAAATAGAAAAGCTTGCCAGTCAGATCGATATTCAATATTACTCCCTTAAAAAGGAGACCTATCAAAAAGAACTCAAATACGTATGGAATAAACATGTGAGCTATGAAGAGTTTCTAAAACTATATCCCACGGAGTTTACCTGCTTGAAATACTTGGAAAACGAAAAGTGGCCTTATGAGTATAAATGTATCAAATGTGGTAATGAGCAATACACTAAAAATCTGACAAGTCTTGCCCGTAAATGCAATCGTTGCTCCCATATAGATTCCGTAACGGCCAATACCATTTATCATGGCATACATTTCCCTCTTCAGAAAGCCATGTATATAGTGCATTGTGTGATACACGGTGCTGATGGACTGAATGTGAGCAGCCTTTCTAGAGATATAGACCTGAGGCTAAATACAACGAGAGGTTTTATTGCCAAAGTTGAAAAAAACATGAGTACATAGTGTGCTGGAAATAAACCAGTTTGTATTCAAGAAAGAACTAGGCCCCAATGATATTTGTACTGTTGCCTCAACGATTGATCACATAAAGAATCAAAAGATGCATCACAAGAAGAATACTTTTGGAGAAGGTAATGCCAAAGAAATATTATTTGAAATATTTTTGGTTAGCAATGGAATGTGATTGTAGAACATCGATTTTTTGTAGGGCTTAAGGCCTTACAAAAAATCCGAAATAGGGACATTTCCTTTTCTTGAAACTCTGAGGAGACAAAATAAAATTGCGAGGCTCTGTAAAAGACAAAAAACTAAAGACCTTTAAAAGTAGTTCCGGCTGCAAGTACAACAAAGCCGACTAAAAGCAAGATATAGTTATGCTCGGTTAAGATATCAACATGAGTGTAGTGGCCTATTATTCCTAGAATTCCTAATACTAAGCCTAAAATCCATGTAATTTTTTGAGGTGCTGATGGTGACATGCAACTATTTTTTAAATTAACCTCAATTCGGGATAAGGAATTGTTTATGAGCCGACGCACTGTGGGCGGTAAGCGCAGGAAAGGTGTACGGCAAAAACGAGAGTTTTTGAGCGGGTATTGCAGGGTTGAGCACTTTGGACAGGGCGGGGCGGCCTTGTG
>CAMFLX010000168.1 GCA_945957555.1 uncultured Cytophagales bacterium | reverse complement strand
GTATTGAGGTGCTGTAGCAGACAAATGGTTTTATACAGGATGTAATGCAATTGATGCTCCACATCATAACTGGTATAGCGCACATAAAAGCGCTCCTGATGCACGAGATTCTGCTGAATGTGTTTGCCAAATGACAAACTCCCCTTAAGCGCCGTTACATTGCCTTCCGTTTTGCGGTACTTCTTCACAAGCCCTTTATGCAACAGTCCCTCAACTTCTTTGATGAACAGTTCAAAGTACAGATCCAAGATGGTATTGGGTTTGAGCTTGAGATGACTGCTACTCGTAGTTTTTACTTCAAAGCCATGCACCGATTTGAGCATACCGATTAAGGTTTTCCTCCAAGTATCTTTTTCTAAGCTTTTATCATCTTCAGTGTAATGGGTAACTTTATCAGCTTTGGGCAATACTTCAATCAAGGTTTTACCTACTTGAATGACCCCTACATGTTCATTGAACTTCACCCCATTATGGATCAGCGTAAAATAGGGAACGCCCTTTTCTCCATAATGCTTTTGGAAAGCTTTGAGTAAAGTACCATCAAACTCTACATTATTATATGTTTGTCCTAATCGTAAGAACCCATGCTCAAAAACAGTGATATGACTTTTATCTTTGCTCAATTTATTTGGTGTAAATAGCTTTTACCGCCTCTTGAAAAGTGAATGTTTTTCCATCGACAGTACAATTTCCTTTTCTATAATCAATGATTTCAAAAATCTCTTTTCCACTATAATCACTTGCATAGTTGGGGTCAAAATCGGCAAAAATCTTTTGATCGTTCTCATTCGATTTGATTTTAACAAATCCCTTTCCCAATACCAAGCCTATCTTTCCATAATCACCATAGAAATACTCCTGAAGTAAAGGAATAATCTTGTTATAAAAAGCATATTTAAGCTCTTCCTCAGAATACACATTCATCAAATACGCATGACCAATTTGATGATCTTTGCTGAGCAACTTTTCGATGCGAAGGTTAATGGTTTTCAATAATTCATCCTGTTGAATCCCATCAAATGTATATGATTCGAAGTATTTGCCTACAACATTATTTTTGCGATCTAGTAACATTTGATCCCAAACTTTTTTCTTTTCAACATGAAAATCAAAGCTAGGCTTAAACAGCCCTATAGCAGTTGTTTCCAAAGCATGGTAAGGTTTTTCTTCCCATTTTACTTTTTCATACTTCCAAAAGAGCCTAGTTAGCATTTGTGATGTTTGCAACAACTCAGGTTTGGATTCCATCTCCTCAAAACTAAACCTTCTCCTTAAAGCCGTATCCAAAGCCTCCACACTGCGGTCGGCGGTGTTCATAGTGCCAATGATATAGAGGTTTGGTGGTACACCAAATTCCTTTTTACTATAGGGTAAAGTAACTTTTAAACTTTCCTCATTTCCCAAACGCTTATCTTCTTCTATTAGTGTAATCAACTCTCCAAAGATTTGAGAAACATTACCACGATTAATCTCATCGATAATAAGTACATAATTACGGTTCACTTTCAGTGGTTCTTGTGAAAACTGATGGTTGTCCTTTAAATGGTTTATTACACCTTGAAAATATCCCTCCCAGCCTATGAATTTATCTTCTCCATTAATTTCTTTCAGAATATTCTCTTTTGTAAGAGTCCCTTGCTTTTCCTTATTGAGGCCTGTATGAAGTGTCAAATTACCATTCCTGTTTACAGAAACCGCAAAGTCTGCTCCCTTCGGGGTTTTTAAATCTTGTAGTTTTGCATCTGATAAAGTTTTAAGAAATGCCTCATAAGCATGATTAAAAGAAATAGAATCCTTTGCTAAAGCATCACTACAAATCAATTTAAAAACGCCGTCTTGTACTCTATAGATAACAGATTCTCCTTCTTTATCTGGAGGAATAGGCTTAATCCCCTCTATAAAGTCTTCATAGCTCATACTTTGATGAAAAGTGGTAAAGACGATTTGACCTTCCTTTACAAGTCTATCATATTCCTTTTTCAACTTTTCTCGATCCTGAAAATCTTTAAATTCAGGATTGGCAATAGCAACAGCCTTATTAATCGTATGATAGGTCTTTCCTGTTCCAGGAGGGCCGTAAAGGATTTGATTCAACGGTTGTTTCATAGTATTTTCTTTTTGTTGTGATTCTTCGGTTTCATTGTCCATCATTTTGGCATTATCCAATTGTGTAAACAAAATATCCTGCGCCAATATATTCAAGCCCTCATCTTGGTAAACATGGGTAGGCAAACTGCTTTTAAAAAGAGTTACCAGTTCTATATCACTACGCAGATATTCCTCAATCAATTCTTCAATAAGTTCCAAGTAATGAACGTATTTATCTCCTTTCTTTTGTGCTTTAATATTTAATAACTTACAGTACTTCTGATAGTAAGAGTCTTTAAAAAAAGTATATTTCTCAGGATCATGATATGTCAGCAAAACAGAAATAGTACGTTCATCATGATGATGTGACAGTTTTTCATTAGGAACAAGTGCACGATAGAGCTTTAATACTTTACCATCAAAGGTCTTGATTCTTTCATGTAAAGACTTATTTTCATCAAACAACTCTACCAAACATTGCCTGTATGATTCTGTTTCCTCTAAAGTTAACTGCCTTATTGCTCCAACCGCAATACTATAGATAAGATTATTAAAATCAATTTCCAGAATCTCCTTCACAAATGTTGAACTATCAAGCCTAGGTCTTCCTTTGAAGTAATTTATGAGTTGCCACTTGTATAGTTCATCAGATAATTTATGTTCCCGTAAATGTTTTTTGTAATTGGAGATCATTTCTAAAACAGGGTTTTCTGTCTTATCAAGGATCACAAAACCCATTTGTTTTAGGTATTTATTCGTTGGCTCGCCCCCTCCATAGTTCCATATCTTTTCACCATTCATTTGTTCATGTGCGTAACGCATCACTTCCTTTGGAGGATACTTTTGACCGTTGATTTCTACATACCAACGAGTAGGTGCTATAAGTGTTAAGTGCTCCTTTTCTATTTTTTGAATAGCCCTTAATACATGTTCCTTGGTGATCTGATTTGGTTGAAAATTCATAGGTACTGTTTTATACTTTCATCAAATTCCATCATATTAATTATGATTTAGATTTATCCTTTCAATTTTCTTCTTTTAAATCATTAAATATAAGAATACCTTCATTAAGTTCTTTCTGAAAATATTCTTCAGGGTTTTTATCAAAATCGGCAAGTGCCACAGGAAGATTCTTAATGAGTTTGTAATTAACAAAATAGGGCTTCCACTCCTCTTGAAACCATGCTAAACTATTGTAATACATCAATAATTGTTCATAATTAGATAATTGTGCTCTAATGAGATCAAAGTATTCCTGCTTATGTTGTTCTTCACATTTTTCATCAACATACTTAACCATTAGGTATAAATGTCTATAGTAATGTTCCAATCTATTATAGTTACCATTTAAAACTGGTAAATTTTTAAAAGGAAAAAATAATCGTTCTTTGACTTTAAAAGATGAGTCAGTATTTCCATAATGGCTTATAGTACAAAAAGTAATAGTATCAGTGTTTTTATAGCACTCTTTTTTTTCATTACTTGTAATATTAGCATTGATATATGTTTGAAAATGAGTTATCAAATCACTTAGTTTTTCCTCATTTAGAGCTTTTCTACGAAAGTTTCTATATCCATGAAAAAACATTTCATAAGAAAATTCCAATATATTTAGATTATCCTTATCTGGATTAAAATGATTAGTTGTAAAAAAATATAGAGCTCTCAATTCTAAAAACATCTCAATAAAACAATCTCTTCCTTTGACTTTGTCACCGATATTCATCTCAGCTACATTCTCCTTATGTATCCTCAACAACTCATAAAACTTACTTTCAAAGCGTTCTATTCGCCATGTTTTTCTTTGAGTTTCATTTGCTTGATATTGTACATAAAAGGCAAAAAAGGTAAGGACTACTCCAACAAAACCTACTATAGGTCCAATGGTACCCCCAAAAGCATCCCCAATAACATTTGGTTCTAATTTCACCCATTTTTCCTTTTTCATGCCTAAATAATATAGGAAATCAAAGCGATGAACAAGGTAAGGGCCCAACCAAAAACAGACTATAAGCAATACTATAAGTATAATGGCAGCATTCCTTTCATTAGTGAGTAAGTCAAGCATTGAAGTTTTAGGCCTCCCTATTTTGGTATCAAAGGTTTTCGACACATCAATCAATAGTTCAAAAATCTTTAACAACCCAACAAGAGTCAAGAAAAGTATTCCGGCAATTACAATCTCATACATAAGTTAATCTATTTAGTTAATCATATTAATATTATTCTCAATACTCCCAATCTCCCCTACTCACAGGCAAGCTGTTGAGGAGTTCTTTAGACTGTTTCCAGTCGGGCAAGTGTTTGTTCATGAGGGCGAGGAACCTTTGGTTGTGGTGACGCTCCAGGAGGTGTACCATTTCATGGACAATGATGTATTCAAGACACTGGAGTGGTTTTTTGGCCAGTTCTAAGTTCAGCCAGATCCTTTGAGCTTCTATGTTACAAGTGCCCCATTTGGTTTTCATGAGTTTCACGCCAAAGCTTGCTACTGATACACCAAGAACAGGCTCCCAAGTTTTGATGATGCTAGGAATGATCTTTTTGAGTCGCTCCCTATACCATTCGTTCATGAGGGTTTGACGCTGCTCAGTAGTGGTTTCAGGTCTTACATAGATTTTGATGGTTTTGTTGGCCAATACAATTTTTGCAGGCGCATCTGCTTCTACTACATTCAAGAGATACTTGCGACCTTCCAAATAATGTGTTTCTTTGTTCACAAACAACCTTTTACTCTCTCTGGCCTGCCCCCTGATCTTCTTTTGCTCCCTTTTGATCCAAGATAGTTTACTGATGGCATAAAGTCTGATGGTTTCCTCCGTAAGATGCAAAGGCGCAGCTATGCGTACCTGACCATGAGGAGGCAATACACTCAAATGTACATTTTTGATGTTCTTTTGTATGAGCTCTATGTCAATATCGCCTAATTGCATTATTTGTCGTATTCGTCTTGTTCTTTGATTACCTTAAACACATTCACGGTTTCGTCAAAGTCCTTGATCTTCTTATAAATCTCTTCCTTGATCTTGTTCTCTTTGGCACTGTCACCTTTCCAACCACTGGGCGCGTATTCGACTACGGCTTCATGTACCATCAAAGCCTTGTCCACGTCTTCCTCAAAGAAGTGATACAGCACCACCTTGGCAGGCGTATCCAATACTGCGGGCGTATCCTTGGCTTTTCCTTCATGGACTTGTTTCGCGAGCTCTGCAATTTGCAGAAGGTATTCCTCATAAGCTATTGCCTTTACCTTACGCTGTTTGATGATTTCTTCCAGCAGGAAACTCATTTTTTCAAAGAAAACAGGATCGTTGAGGTGTTCCTTGACGATGGTCGTTCGTACATTGTTTTCTATGGTTTCCGCCATGGCTTCCTTGTTCTTTCGTAAACTTTCTGGCAGTGATTTAGCAGCTTCATCCATACCCAGCTTCACAATGATCTCCAACAAAGGGAGGCTTTCAAACTCCGATATAGTTCTGGGCACATCAGCTTTTAGATAGTTGTCTATAAGATGGCGCATGTCTGCCTCGTAATCCTTGATGTCGAGTTTTTCCCCACTGGCGTTTTTGATCGCTTCCCTCAGCTCCATGTAGAATTTCATGCGATGGTCTATATGTGCGATTTCAGCCGCACTGTAACCCGCTGGCTCCATTTCATCGGCGATGCCTGCATAGGCACGGATCAAGGCCACTGTCTTTTTATAAAGCTCCTGCCTGAGCAGTTCTCTTTCCTTGAGGTCTTCGGGCACTTCAGTATTGCCACAAAAATAATAACGGTAAGCGGCATCGTCTCTAGGATTGGGAACGGGTTCACAGATCAATTCCAACTGTTCCAAGGCGGTGTCAAGTCGCTCACGGCCCCGCTCCAGTCGAGAGGCCAACAAAATATCGCAGTCTTCTTTATTGAACTGGTCATAGGCCAACTCTGAGGTATAGATTTGGATGGCGCCTGTACCCTTATCATTGACCAAGTTTTTGAACAAGTCCATATAGTCCACGATATAACCCAGCTCTTTGTCTTCTGTATCCAAGCGGTTGACACGGCAAATGGCTTGGAACAAACCATGATCTTGCATGGATTTGTCTATGTATAAATAGGTACAACTGGGCGCATCAAAACCTGTTAAGAGCTTGGACACCACCACAAGCAATTTCATCTGTGCGGGATGATGGATAAAAAGCTCTTTAGTGTCATCCTCGTATTCTTCTGTAGATTTCTTGCCGAGCAGCTGGGTGTAGATCGTGTATATGGCCTGCTTTTCGGTCTCAGTGTTTTCGCCCGTCTCTTCATTGACTACATCTCTATGGCTGGGGTTGTAGCTCGTAATGATGCCACATTTTCCTTTGAGACTCGTTCTTTGAAAGAGCTCGTAATATTGTGTGGCTTCGTAAATGCTTTTGGCTACCAATATGGCCGTACCCCGATCGTCACTGATACGAGGTTTGACTCCAAAATCCATAACAATGTCGTTGACCACCATTTCCATACGGTTTCTAGAACTGAGTACCTTTTGCATGGTACCCCATTTCTTTTTAAGTTCCGCACGTTGAAAATCATTGAGACCTTTGGTCTTGGCCTCAAACCATAGGTCTATGTGTTGTTGCGAACTCAGGTGTTGGTCTATGTCTCGGGCTTCGTAGACCAAGTCGAGTACCACGCCATCTTCCACGGCTTCGTTGAACTTGTAGGTGTGGATGTATTTGCCAAAGACTTCCAAACTGGTCTGTTTGTCTGCCTTGAGCAGTGGAGTTCCCGTAAAACCTATAAATACCGCAGATGGGGGCATCACTTTCTTCATCACCTTGTGTAGCTTATCGCTTTGGCTACGGTGGCATTCGTCTACAAACACAAAGAGCTCACCCATGACCTTGGGAGGATTGTTTTCCAGGTCTTGGATAAACTCATCAAATTGTTTGTCACGACTCTTGCCAAACTTATGTACCAAGCTACACAACAATCGTGGTGCTGCTTGACTCAGTTTGTGCATGAGATCGGCACCACTCTTGGCACGTTCCATGGTTTTGTCGCCAGCATCGGCAAAAACTTTTTTGATCTGTTTATCCAGCTCGGTACGGTCGGTAATAATAGCTATGCGGGCCTTGGCGTTGTTGGCCAAGATCCATTTCGCCAAAAGTACCATGGTAATACTTTTACCTGAGCCTTGGGTGTGCCAAATGATACCGCCTTCCTTACGTGCCACATGTTGCTGTGCCGCCTTGATGCCAAAGTATTGATGGTAGCGTGGTAGTTTCTTTTGGCCACCGTCAAAGAGGATGAAGTCGTGGATGATCTCCAAGAAACGTTCCTTTTGGCACATTTTCTTGAGGTATTTGTCCAAGAGCTGTGGTTCGTAGGTGGTTTCGTCTTCTTTCCACTTGAGGTAGTATTTGGATTTCGTACCTACAGTACCATAGCGCAGGCCTTCGCTATCGCTACCTGCAAAACAAAACTGTATGGTACTGAAAAATTCCTCTATAAATTCTGGCTGCTGGTTAGTCAGGTTTTGGCGAATACCTTCGCCTATGTCTTTACTGCTTTTCTTGAGTTCTATGACAGCCAGCGCTATGCCGTTTACATACAGCACCACATCCGGGCGCTTCTCTCGATTGCCTTTGATGGTGACTTCCTCCGCTATGTAAAAATCGTTGTTGAGCGGATTTTTCCAGTCGATGAGCCAAACGGTATCGGTGTGTTTGTTGATGGCTTCTTTCACATCTACACCGTAGTGCAACAGATAGTACACGGCCATATTGTTGAAATACAAACCCCTTTGGTGGTTAACCGACTCGCTTTTGAGTTTCTCTATCGCTTTATTAATCAAGACTTCAGAATAGCCTTGTTTCTTTTGGAGGAAATCCCTGAGGGGAATCTCTTCTATATTGCTGTTTTCGAGGCGGTCTTGCAAGTTCCCTCCAAACAGAGCCTTATAGCCTAGTTCTTCAATAAATAAGTTAACGATTCGGTTTTGGGTAATACGTTCGCTGTTCATACCAATCTGATTTTGCCAGTGAGAAGATTTTGCATCATACCTTGTTTGAGGTCTTTGTATTTAGATAATTTAGCTTCTAAAGCGGTGATTTCGGAGTCCATGTCGGTTAATGTTTTAGAAATTACTTCTTGTTCTGTTTTGGTCTTAGGAGTATGAATAGATATGTTTTCTATTGTTCTAGCATTTAAACTTGGAACACCAGAAGCTTCATTATAAGAATACCAATCTATTAATTGAAAATTATAAAATATAAATTTTGGAGAATTGTTGTTATTTATTTCTGTGTAAAAAAGAGTATCTACTGTCCAAAAAGGTTTGTCCATAAACAAAGGTTTATCAATTGTGCCCTTTCTACCTATTAGAACAGACTCCTTATTATAAAGATATGTGTTTGAAAAACCCATTATACCTCCAGTACCCAAAATTAGATATTTACCGTTTTTTGCTTCTATTTGCTTCTGATCTTTACCATGTCGAACTTTTAGAACGTCTCCCAACTTCTTCACCTCCCAGCCCTCTTTAGGCCTCAGCAATTCCTGCATAGCGCCTTGTTTGATATTGCGTTTTTTGACAATTAGTTTTTCTAAGCTGCTGATAAGGGCATCTGTATCGGAAAGGGCGGTGGCTATGGCGGTTTGTTCGGTGAGTGTTGGAGGAAGGGGGATTTGGAAAATCCTAATTTGTCCAATATTCAATCCTTGCCTATTTCCTCCTGATTGAAAACTATCTATTTGTTGTTGTCCATTTTTCGAAAGCAAAAAAAGGTTAAGGAAAATGGGATTAAGTAAATTTTTATCTGTTCTGATAATGCAAACGTGCTGATTAACATTTCCCCCAACTAGGCACTCATTTGAATATGAACTCCTACCTATTGATGCACCAGAAATATTTAAAAGTACATCCTGAAACTTGATTTCAGTATTTAAAAAGGTTGAATGTATTTCATCATCTATATATGCAATATTTTCAAGCAACAATTTTCCCCATCCTATATTTTGACTTCTAACCAAAGGCCGTCCCTGTTCTTTATATACCGATTCTCCACCTCTAGGGGTTATCCCACTACCAATTTTCAATGACAGATCACTAAGTGACTTCACCTCCCAATCCTCAGGAATCACTCCAACATCAGTGAGTTTATAATTATCTGTAACTACTTCCATGAGAATCCCATTTTAGCCAAATGCACATTAACCTTTGCTTCCATCTCTGCTAATTCATTGTTGAGCATGGGCAAAGGCGTTTCGTAGCGCTCGGCCAGTTCTTTAATGCGTTTGGTAAGTCCTTGGCTCACGCGTTCCATTTCAGTTTGTATGTTCTTTTCTAAGGTAGCCATCCATTTGTCATCCACCACCAGCGTTTTGATTTCGTCTTCAGTAAGGGAGGCATAGCGTGCAATGACTTTTTTGTCTAGTGCTGCTATGGCTGCCTCTAGTTTCTTTTTAAGAGCGACCAAGTCATCAATAAACTTGAGATAGCTCTCCAAAGCTTTTATTTCAGCCTTGGCCTCTTTGTCTTTTTGTATTTCCTTGAGCCGTTTTTGAGCGGTGGCTCTATTGAGTTTATCCAATGCTGAAAAATAGCCCTCTTCTGAACTGTGTTCTTCCACGAGTTCATCCAATTGGCTTGAGAGGCTGTCCTTTTGGGCTTCCAAAGCTTCGATGGCTTCTTTTTCCTTTGCAAAAAACCGTTGCATCACCAAGGTTTTAGGCACCAAGTCCGAATCGAGGATGATTTCCTTTTTGCCTTTGTTGATATTATAGAGTTCTACTTTCCAACCATCAGCGGCAAGCAAGTAGCAGTCGTCTTGCATGATTTCGTTCCAATAGCTCATCAAGTGCTGGTACACATCGTACTTGTCTATAAGCTTTTTGTCAGTATAGGTTAGCAAGAGATCTTCTGAGATCTGGCTTATGATCTGTCTGGGTTTAAAATCAGGTTCTAAAGTTTTAAGTACTTGTACGGTTTTGGTTTTCCAGCTTTCAAACACCTGATCCATTTCTTGGCTAAAAGCCTTAAATTCCGAATGGCTGAATATCGTGGTATTAATGTCTTCTTTGGCTATTTTGAGTATGCTGTATTTGGCTCTGTCACTGGGAGCAAAAAGATCGTTCTTGAGCGTTGGGTATACTTCCCAATAGGCGTATAAGGCCTCAATATCTGTATTGGGAATGCCTCCTAACAAATGTGCCTCAATATCTTGTAGGTCTTCCGCTTCTTGGCTGTCTATGTAGCGCGGAATGTTGAGATTGTACTCGTTCTTTTCATTACTGATTTCCGAAATCGGTACAAAACGGCTGTATTTAGGAAGCTCCGTCTTCTTGTTGAAGGTATCCACGATCTTATGGATGTCCTGCTCACGAAGACGGTTTTTATTGCCATCCTTGACAAACTCCTTGCCTGCATCGATCATGAAAATGCCTGTTCTTTGATTGGCATTTTCTTTGTCAATCACAATGATACACGCAGGAATGCCCGTACCATAAAACAAGTTGGCAGGCAAGCCAATAATACCTTTGATGTAGCCTTTATTAATGAGGTTTTTGCGTATTTCCCCTTCTGCACCGCCTCTAAACAAAACCCCATGCGGTAAGATGACAGCGCCTTTGCCGTTACTCTTTAAAGATTTAATGACATGCAGCAAAAAAGCGAAATCACCGTTCTTTTCAGGTGGAATGCCAAAGCCAGAGAAACGATCAAATCTATCCACAACCGCCTTACTTTTATCGTCAATCAAGCCATTGGTCCAACTACTAAACGAAAAGGGAGGATTGGCTACTGCATAGTCAAAGGTTTGCAAGGTTCCATCAGCATTCAAAAACTTAGGATCCGCTATGGTGTTGCCCTGCCTGATCCCGTGCAAGTTTTGTGCTTGGTTGTGCAAAACCATGTTCATACTCGCCAAAGCCACCGTGGCTATATCCATTTCCTGTCCAAATAAGGTCACCGATTTCTCAGCTTCTTCACCTGCTTTGATCAATAGTGAACCAGAACCACAGGTAGGGTCATATATCGTAGTACTGGCCGTGGAGTTGCTTTTATTGATCCCTATGATTTTAGCAAGCACCCTACTGACTTCTGAAGGTGTATAGAATTGTCCTTTGGACTTACCTGATTCAGTAGCAAAGTGGCGCATGAGAAACTCATAGGCATCACCTAAGATGTCATCATCATCTGCTCTATTTTTAGAGAAGTCAAGATCTGGATTCTCAAATATGGCTATGAGTTTACTGATCTTGTCAACTTTGTCTTTCCCTGTTCCCAGTTTGGTATCGTCATTAAAATCGGCAAAGTCAGCCATTTTATTGGCATCCCTGATAGGTGCAAAGATCTTTTTATTGACAAAGTCTCCAATTTCAGGATTGCCCTTCAAAGCTACCATATCCATAAAGGTAGATCCTTCGGGTATTTGAATGGGTGCAAACATAACA
>CAMFLX010000167.1 GCA_945957555.1 uncultured Cytophagales bacterium | reverse complement strand
ATCTGCCTTACAAGCAGAGGGTCGGGGGTTCGAACCCCTCAGCTCCCACACTAAAGATCAAAGGCTTACAATCTGCATTGTAAGCCTTTTTTGTTTTGGGTAAAACATAGGTAAAACAAATGAGTACATATCCTTGCAGAAAAGCAATAGAAACTGTGCGATTAAAATGTTTTAGGTTTAGCCTTTTATAGCATATAATGTATCCAGATTCGTATTATGGTTTTTATATAGTGGTGTCAATTGTTAGTATCGTCTAAAAAGCATAGAATTACTTCGCTTATCATTAATCAGTGTTATTTGAGTACCCCAAACAGGCCCTACATATTGGAAATAGAAAATGCCCCAAACTTATTGTAAAATTCAAACTACCAAATTCGAATCAAATATGCGAACACAAGCATCTTTGATTCTGCTAGATCCCACAATTAACAAATACAAAATGATCAATATTAACTAGTCCTTCAGCTCCTAAAGCAGATAGTCGTATAACATTTTTACCAGACCTAAGCTTTACTTGAGTATAAATCGTGGTCCAAGCCGTCCAAGCACCTGTTGGGGTGAAAACTATCGATTTCTTCACCAACTCTCCATTAATTCGTAATTCTGCTGCCCTACTATCTGATTTACCATGTACAAATCTCACACCTAGAGCATAAGTATCTGAAACAACCGAATCTAATACAACTTCAATATAGCTACCCACATTGTTATAAGAATCAACATATCCCTCACCAGTAAAACCAGTATGCTCTGCTTTATTTTGTGCTATAAAATCCCAACAACTATGATGATCTTCCCTACCCGAGAAAACACCATCCTCTACCTCTAAAACCTGAATCTTAGGTAAGGAACCAGTAGCAACAGAACGAACCTCTGCTACTTTTACATAGTCCAAGTTAGGCAAGCCACCTTCGTTTAATGCCCTCAACCGAAGTGTATTGCGGCCTGTTTTCAAATCAACCACGATAGACTCCGTTTTCCATGCAGATAGTGCTTCACTTTGCAATAGCTTAAGCATTCCGCAAGCTTTGCCGTTAACAAGCAGCTCACCTGGCCGTGGATCTTGCTTTATATGTGTATAACGCACCGTGATACGATGTGGTCCAGTCCAACTTGCATCATAATTTACCTCAACAAAACTCCCTATCTCGTTTTTTGTATCAACTGCACCCCGTCCCGAGTGTGTGGAATGATCTGCATCGGAAAGCATAACTGTATGCCAACAACTATGACGGTCGATAATGCCTGCGAATACACCAGTCTCTGCCTCAACTATTTTAATTTTATCGGGAAATTGTTTAGCACGCCAATTGGGGTAATCTTTATCAAGCAAGGCACTAGCCCACTCTCCATGATAATCATATCCACTGCGCCGCTCATAATCTATAGCGTTGAAATCATACTCAAACCTTGAATCACGATCAAGATAAATCGGACGATTGGTGCCCAATTCGTAAAATCGTGCCCAGAGAGGTGGCGCCAATGTGTCTGCAAGTAAACTCCTTAGCTTACGACCATCCGTGTTATATTCTATTTTATGCCGAAACCCCATAATGGGTACTTTTTGCAACCAAGACACCGCTCCTTCAATGGCATTGATTATTTCACGGTTAGGATTTTTGATCGACATCAAAAAATATACAATATCTACACTTTCTTTCCCAGAGAGAGAGGGTGGCTCATAAGCCCGCCCCCAGGCAGGTTTCAAGGTCTTCTCATCGTGTTGAGCACACCAAACGGTAAGTTTATTGTTTTGTTTTATTTGTGATTTCAGGATACATTTAATGCCTAACTGCACCACACCAGCCGATTTTATGCAACGAGCCGAATCAACAAAGGTAAAGGGCTCATTTCTTTGAGCTACTCCATAGAGAAGAGTCATCACCCGTATCATGGCACCATCATTAAAGGTAATACGTGAATAGTAATCACCCCTTAAAGGCCAAAATTGCGGCCAACCACCTGTTGGATATTGTGCTGAAAACAAATAATCTAGGCCACGGTTAAACGCATTTTTATAGGAAGTATTACCAGTAACGTAAATAACCCTAGCCAAAAACTCCATCGGCAACGTTGTCGCATCGTTGTCAAGACTGTTTATGCGTCCCCCACCTTCTTTGGGTAAATCTTCAGGACTGATTGGAGGTTTTGCCAAATCAGTGCTTTTGGGCCAACCGCCTTGCAGAGATTGGTATTGTATCACACTGTTAGCTATTGAAATAGCCTCTGCAGACGCATACCATTGATACTCATGATTGAGAACATCATTAGACCAACGACTAGCAATTGGGGAATTTTGTGCTTTAATGTTATTTGTCAGTGTACCGAAAAATAAAATAGCCCAAAATAAAGCTGTATAAGACCTGTTTTTTCTAGTCATTTAACACTTGCAGGATAATTTAAATACGAAAGCCACTGCTGATGATTTTTTTGAACATTTGAACTATATGAGCTGAGTGCAAGCATGGTTTTAGGTTTCAATTGTCTCTTAATATCCTCAACACTTCTAAATATTCCAGCTTGCAACCCAGCAAGATACGCAGCACCCAAACCTGAGGCATCTACAATCCCAAAAGACAAGGGTCTTGACAATAAGTCTGTTAAAAATCTAACTACGAATTCATTTGAAACAATACCTCCGTTCACAATGATTTCCTTCAAATCTAAATCTCCAACACTTTTCATTGTATCGATAACGTCTTTGATCTGATATGCAATAGATTCCAAACCAGCCCTTACTATATGGTTCTTATTGGAATCAAATGTCAACCCTCGAATTTCAGCTCTTCTACTCATGTCCCAATATGGCGCTCCCAGCCCACTAAATGCAGGAATTATGTATACACCATTATTGTCAGCAACACTTAGAGCCATATCTTGAGTTTGTTTGATATCATTAAATGCCCCAAGCTCTCTTTTGATCCATTCTATTGTAGAACCACAAGAGACGATAACGCCCTCCATAGCATAATCCACACGAGAAGATGTACTCCAGCATATGGTGTTTACGATACCTTCGTTACTTTTGGGTAGTTGCTCTCCTGCATTCATCATGATGGAGCATCCCGTTCCAAGAGTTGCCTTAGCCTGTCCTTTTTCGAAACACCCCTCGCCAAAAGCAGCTGCATGTGAATCGCCAATCATTGACTGTATGGGTATTTCACGATCGAAAAGCCCATCAAAATTACTCCCACCAAAATCTGAGGAGGAAGGTTGTAACTTTGGAAGATTTAAATTGCCCAATCCAAACCTCTTAAGTAAAGGTCTATCCCACTCTAGTGCCCTCAAATTTAAAAACATGGTACGAGATGCGTTGGTGTGATCAGTCAAGTATTGCTTACCTCCAGATAGCTTGAAAAGCAACCATGTGTCTACTGTGCCAAAATACGCTCTGCCTTGATCTATGGCATCTCTCACCACTTTTTCATGCTCGTACAACCATATTAACTTTGTAGCCGAAAAATAGGGATCGATGATTAAGCCTGTAATTTCCTTTATCCTCTCCTTTAGTCCTTCGGAAATCAAACGATCGCAAATCGAAATAGATCTCTTACATTGCCATACCACAGCATTATACAGCGGTTCACCAAGTTCATCCCAAACCACGAAAGTTTCTCTTTGATTGGATATACCAGCACAAACTATCTGACCTAAATCGCCACCATTACCTTGGAATTCCTTCAAGCAAAGTCCTATAGAGGACAACATATTATCATAAATAGCTAAAGGCTCTTGCTCTACAAAACCCCTATCTTTAAAATATGTATTGAGCTCAACCTGTCCCCTAGCAATTACATTCCCCTCAGGATCAAAAATGATAGACTTCGTACTACTGGTACCCTGATCAATAGCTAAAATATACCTTTGCTCCATATATTATTCTGATTTTGAATTAGCTTTGTCTATAATAACTGCAAGGAGTATTACCGCACCCTTAACCACCTGTTGCCAAAAAGGAGAAACGTTGAGAAGTACCAAACCGTTGTTCAACACACCAATGATTATAGCCCCGAGCAAAGTCCCCCAAATCGTTCCTTTCCCACCAGAAAGCGAAGTACCACCGATTACAACGGCAGCAATAGCATCAAGCTCATAACTAACACCTGCATTAGGTTGAGCGGAATCCAACCTAGCAGTAACGATCAAACCACCCAATGCTGCCAATCCACCCGCCATGCTGTATACTATGATTTTAACTTTATTGATATTGATGCCCGATAGTCGAGCCGCATTCTCATTACCACCAATAGCATAAATATGACGCCCCAATGGTGTTTTTGTTGTAATTATTACAGCAATGGAAACAACTAAACCAGATATCCAGACCGGTACAGGGATTCCAAGAAACCATCCAGTTCCTATGTAGTCAAACTGATCGCCAAAAACAGATATAGGGAACCCTTGGGTCCATAACAAAGTTAATCCTCGTGCAATGGTAAGCATACTTAGCGTGGCAACAAATGGGGGAACTTTAAAACGGGTAATGACTAAGCCATTAAATGTGCCTACACCAGCACCAGTGATTAGACCCACAAGAATCGCCCCAAGTAAGGTAAAGCCAATATGGAGATCGTTGGAAGGAATATCTATGCCATTCTTTAATAAACCTGCTGTAATTGCTCCACATAAAGCAAGCACAGAGCCCACTGAAAGATCAATACCAGCTGTAAGAACAACCAGAGTCATTCCCACTGCTATACAAATATTGACTGAAATCTGACGCATCACGTTCCAGCAATTATCAACAGTAAGGAACTTATCAGATAGTATACTTAGCATTATGCACAAAATAAAAAGTGCAATCAGTGATTGGAATTTTGAAAAATGTTTGCGTGTAAAAGTCATCATTTCTTTATTATTATCTTATAAAGTTCTAGGTATTGCTGCTTTCAATATATTGTCTTCATAAGCTTCCTTGGCGTTGAATTCAGCAGTTATACTGCCCTCACACATCACCAAAACACGGTCTGATATAGCAAGTATTTCAGGTAGCTCAGACGAAACCATAATAATGCCCATACCTTTAGAAGCAAGTTCTATGATAAGCTTGTATATTTCACTTTTTGCATTGATATCTATCCCACGTGTTGGCTCATCCAACATTAAAACACTCGGACCCGTGGCCAAACATTTTGCTATTACGATTTTTTGCTGGTTCCCTCCACTAAGGTTCTTAACGAGCTGATCAACAGACGAAGCCTTGATTTTAAGCAGATCGATGTATTTTTGAGCTAGTTTTGCTTCACTAGATTCGCTAATCAAGCCCATACGTTGAAGCTGGTTTAGCGTTGTAATACTGATGTTCGTTTTCACATCAAGTCCCAAAACCAAACCATCCTTTTTACGATCTTCAGGAACTAGCGCTATTCCAGCCCTCATTGCTTGCTCGGGCGATCCAAAATTAGTTATTCGTTGATTTAGCTTAATATCCCCTGAACTTCCCTCTTTATTCAACCCAAATATAGTTTCCAACAGCTCGGTTCGTCCAGCACCCATCAAACCAAATATTCCAAGAATCTCACCGGGGTAAAGATTAAAAGATAAGTTTTTCAGCAAGTCTCTTTTTTTGCTCTCTGAATGTTTAAGGCAAAGATTTTGAACTGATAATATTTCAGTTTCTTTAGACAAATATCCTTTAGTGCGAATGATGTTGATCTCTCGTCCTACCATTTTACGAATTAGGGTATCATGATCGATACCTTTCATATCGCCAGATTCGATAGTTTTACCATCACGCAACACAACATAACGATCTGCGATTTTAAACAACTCGTCAAGTTTGTGAGAAATGTAGACAATGACTTTATTTTCTCTGCGCAATTCGTCAATGATTCCAAATAAAACATTGACCTCGCTCTCTGTGATAGCCGATGTGGGTTCATCCATGATCAATACATGGCATTCGGTAAGTAAAGCCTTGGCTATTTCGACAACCTGTTGTTGCCCTACCTTCAAGTCAAATACCAAAGTATTGGGACTCACATTTAGCTTTAATTTTTCAAGTAATTGCTGGGTACGACTTTTCATTGCCTTATGATCCAGCATACCGAATCGATTGGTCAACTCCCTACCCAGAAAAATATTTTCAACGATGCTGAGATGAGGGACCAAATTGAGCTCTTGATGTATAATACCCACTCCCGCCTCCTGAGCCTCTTTAGGATTTGCGAAATTAACGTGTACCCCTTTCAACAAGATTCTCCCCTGATATTCAGAATAAACACCAGACAGGACCTTCATTAATGTTGATTTGCCAGCGCCGTTCTCTCCCAGTATGGCATTTACTTTGCCAGGATGCAATTCCATACAAATATCTCTTAGAGCTACAACGCCTGAGAATTTTTTCGTAATATTTTCAGCTACCAACATCTGTCTATGGAAGAATTTTTAACGAAGCTGGCATTATCTCAATATTATTAAGATTCAAATGAGCTTCATTTAGCTCGATTGCACCAAGAAACTCTACTTTATATCCGACTTTTGCTGATGACCTGAAAGGAGGGACAACTTCCGTCCTGACAATTTTATTGATTTCGGAAGAAACATTATTCAAATCTCCCGTGTTATCAAAATCACTTAGGTCAATGAGTCCAGAAGCATCACGCAAGTTATTTCCAAACACATACTCTATGGCGATACTTGGCTGGTTATTTCCTTCAGTAAGTATTTGAACTTCATTTTCATCAATAGCCGTTATCTCAGCAATACCCTTTACCATAAAAAAGCGGATACTTCCTAGAGTGAGGGCTCTGCCCTTTTTTGCAAAAGCCTCAGCAGGAGCAGCTTTGAGTTGTTTAATAAGTTCGTCGTATTCAATCACTTTACCTGCCTCTCTAGGTAATTTTTTTGTTAACATATCCTTAGCAAAAGCTTTTGCATCAAAAACCTTAACAGATGCTTTTAAATTACTCAATTTGCTAATTTCAACAGAATTATATCCTAAGAAAACAATGATTAATAGCAAAATAGCGTACTTGATTCCTTTTTTCATAGCTTAGTTTTTTTCCCGTAGGCAGTATAATCGGCTATATTTTTAATGTGCACCATTTCAACATCGACTTGGATCTTTTTAGGAAAGTCACGTTTACCTTTGAGATATTCATTGGCATATTTTGCGGCTGTCTCAGCAATCACTTTAGGGAATTGCATTGCAGTAGCTAGTATTTTCCCATCTCTTACCCCTTGAATTGCATCTTCAGCTCCGTCAAAACCTATTACCTTAACCTTATCTGCCTTTCCTGCAGCCACCAAGGCTTGATAAGCTCCCATTGCCATGGCATCATTGCCACAGAACACACCAACTATGTCGGGGTGAGCATGTAATATCGACTCCATCACTTCAAGCCCCTTATTCCTATCAAAATCAGCACTTTGCTGAGCAACCATTTCTAGACCTGGATAATAATCGACCACACTATGAAAACCCTTCGACCGATTCCATGTGTTATTATCAGACACTAATCCTAATATTTCGACATACTTACCTTTCTTATTAGTTTGCTTTACGAAGTATTTACCAAGGTTTACACTGCCAGAATAACTATCGGAAAGAATTTGAGAGGTCGGTCCAGAAGATGAATTAACCTCTCTATCCATACAGAAAACAGGAACTCCAGATGCTTTAGCTTTATTCACATTGACTATCGAGCCATTAGCATCAGTTGGATTAAGAAGAATTGCACTATATCCAGCAGCAATAGCATTCTCGAAATTATCTGTCTCTATTGCAGTATTGTTCTGTGAATCAAATATTTTGGCCTCATATCCCAAACTCTCTGCTTGCTTAGAGGCAGTTTGAGCCAAAAAAACGAACCAAGGATTATTCAGTGTGGATACTATAATAGCAATCTTTTGGCGCCCCCCTGTTTTTGGGTTTTTATCACAGCTAATAAAAAATAGCAAAAACAATATTAAAATGCTTAATCTCTTCATTTTATATCAACATAATATTGATCCTCATTAGCAAGCTGAAACCATTTTTTTACTTCAATGGCAATTCCATCTTCCGAAATTCCATAATGTTTAAAAATTTCAATCTGAGAACCAGTAACAGTGTATTCATCAGGTATACCCATGATCTTAAATGGCTTTTTATAACCCTTTTGCAATAGAAATGAGGCACAAGCTTCTCCAAGCCCTCCATTTATCATATGCTCTTCAACAGTTAATATAGCATTGGACTCTTCAGCCAATTGCGCTAACAAATCAACATCAAGAGGTTTTATGGTATGCATGCTTACCACAGTAACGGATATCCCAAATTCTTGTTCTAACTTTAGTGCTGCAAGTAAAGCAGGATGAACAGTTTCCCCATTAGCAATAATCGCTACTTCCTTTCCCTTTTTAATAACCCTGCCTTTGCCAAACTCAAATCCAATATCGGGATTCTCTGTCAAAAGAGGCAGTGCCTTCTTTCCAAAACGGAGATACAATGGTTGGTTGTGATGTAAAGCCTGCCTCACAGCAGCCTCTGTTTCAAACGCATCAGCAGGCGCAACAATTGTTATATTGTTAATCGCTCTCAATACAGCAAAGTCATGCAGGCTATGGTGTGTTGTGCCCAATGCACCGTAACTTACACCTGCACTTATTCCAATAAGTTTAACAGGATTGTCTGAATAAGCCACATCATTCTTAATCTGTTCCAATGCTCTTGCTGTTAAAAAACAGGCAGGTGAAACGGCAAACACTTTCTTTCCAGTCGATGCTAGCCCAGCAGCAACCCCCACCAGATTTTGCTCTGCAATACCGACTTCAACAATTTGTTCTGGAAGTTTCTGTCCAAACCCTACGAGTTTGCCCGAACCTCTAGAATCGCTAGTCACGGCAATAATATTCCGATCTTCTTCTGCCAATTGCTGCAAAACCGAAGAAAATACTTCCTGATTGGCTCTGCCTTTTACTCCATTATTTTCTGCTATTGCCACTGTAATTCTGTTAAACGTTGCATTTCCATATCCAATCCAGCTATGGCATTTTTATATTCTTCTACATTTGGCACACCATGATGCCATTTCAAATTGTTTTCCATATAGTCAATACCTTTACCCTTTGTAGTGTGGGCTATAACAAGACTAGGCTTATCTTTTTCAAAAGGCATAGAGGCAAAAACCTTACGAAGAGCTTTAATATCATGTCCATCGACTTCTCTTACTGACCATCCAAAACTTTCAAATTTATTACTAATAGGATCTATATTACAGACCTCAATATTTGGGCCCGTTATTTGGAGTTTATTGTTATCAATGATTGCACATAAGTTATCTAGCTTATAATGAGCAGCTGATAAGGCTGCCTCCCAATTGGATCCCTCAGGCAATTCTCCATCTCCTAATAATGTAAATACACGATAATCTTTTTTATCCAATTTTGCTGCAATTGCTGTACCAACACTGATTGGAAGTCCATGACCTAATGCTCCTGTATTCTGTTCTATACCATGAACTTTTTTAGTAGGATGTCCAATGTAATGCGATTGATATCGACATAATGTTTCGAGATCACTTTCGGGAAAAAATCCGCGATCAGCCAATACTACAAATAGAGCCTCAACACAATGTCCTTTACTTTGGATGTATCTATCCCTATCTGGGGAATTAAAATTATCTGGCTTTACATTATAAAATACATCATTGTACAATACATTAAGTATATCAATACAAGATAAACTTCCACCAGTATGCCCAGCACCAGCAGCTATTATGTATTTTAAAATATTTCTACGATAAATTATCGATTTTAATGCAAGTTCTCTGTCTGTCATCATCATAAGTGTTCATAAATTTCCCAGCCCATATAATTCCCAAGAGCTTCCTTCAAAATACCCGCTGTTTTAGAAGCATTCATCACAACATGATGCTCAAAACCATTTAAGCAAATATATTTCATGAGTTTTTGTAAATCAGGTATTTGAGCCACTGCCCTATTGCCAAAAGTATTTAAAGTATCATCTGTAAGGCTACCTTCGCCAATATATGCTTTGATTATTCCCTTTGGATCATCCGTACTAATACGCCCATAAGTCAAAGGTGATGCGGGAGTTCGACCAGACAATGCACCATAAGTATTTTCTACCCCAACAGATGTTCCTAAAATTGGAGCTGTACTAATTTCAATGTCAGGAAGGAATGATTTGGCCCAATTACCACAATGAAAAAGTACACACTTATTCGGATCATCAGCATAATTATTATTCCAATCTACAAGAGCACTCGGTGATCCAGAGGCAAGTTGCATTGCATACATAGTTAGTGTCCCTGTAACATCTACCTCACAAGCGCTTGGTAACATATTTTCACTCATAATACTCATGCTTGTACAAACATTACAACCATGGTTCTTTTGGAGTGATGTCCAGCACTGAATAGCGGTAGCATCTAATGAATTTTCTTTTACAAATTGATTCAAAACCACATCAAGTTTAGCTATTTGTATCATAGCTTCATTAGGTGTATTTCCGATGGATGTATAGGCTTTTATTTTTTCAAGATGTGCTTTTACCTCTGCATCGTCCTTGGTGAGTTTATTGGCATTACCCAAAATCTCTGAAAGATCAACGGTTGTTACAGATATTCCATTACGTTGAAGAATCTTCTCACTATAACGAACAGTGTTGAAGGCCCCTGGACGTGCACCAACTGCACCAATTCGCACATTTTTAAGGCCTTTTACAACCCTACAAACAGACACAAAATTCTTAAGTTCATGCAAAAAATTGGGACTTGAGAGGTGTACTACATGATCATTTGTTAGCGTATATTTGATGCCATATTGATATAGATTATTACAAACTGATATTTTACCGCACCATGCATCACGTCTCCGAGTAACATCAAGCTTGTTTAGATCATCAGGGGAAGCTTGTATTAATACAGGAACGTTTAATCCCGATAATTTAATGGTCTCTGCCACACCCTTTTCATCACCAAAATTGGGCAAGAAAACCACTATTCCACTAATCACATCACTGTGTTTTCGAAAAAGCTCTGCACATCGCTGTGCATCTTTAAAGGTTTCAACCCCACCGAGCTTAGAGTCGGCTTCGCTGAGCATAACCGGACTAATTCCTAGCTCGACAAAAACTTTAATTATATCGAACCTAGCTTCTGAGACTAACCTGTCAGGAAAGAAATCACGATTTCCGATAATTACTCCTAATGTTGCTTTGATATTATTCATTCTAAGTCAATTAATTTTCTAAGCATAAAATACGTTAAATCTGTAAAAACCATCGCCTTAATGAGTGTCGTAATTTCTTTACGAGTACTATACTTAATTACTAAAAACAAAATTATTACACAAAAATAGAAAATAAAAGAAAATAAAAGAAACATTTAGAAATAAAAACAAAATTATTCTCAAGAAGAAACAGTCTATTTATGATTTTATACCCCTCTAAATCATAACCTACAGTTAAGCCACTTTAATATACCACAACGAATGCTTTCCAATATTTTATAAGTTTCCATGCAAAACCACTCTACTTTTCGTTTTGATGGTTTTTATTATATATATTTGAACATAAAATTTGGAAATAAAATATT
>CAMFLX010000166.1 GCA_945957555.1 uncultured Cytophagales bacterium | reverse complement strand
TGCTTTGTCGTTTGCAGTAAGAGCTCAACAAAACTTGTTCAACATTCCATCCGGTGATATTACTCCACATAAAAAATTCTTTTATCAACACCAATTCAATGTTTACGACTATAAGCTAGAATCTAAGTCACATTTGGTTTATGGATTGGGCAAAGGCTGGGATGCAGGCGTTAATTTGGTAGGGTCGGGTGTTGGCTTTAAACCAACATGGGAATTTTTGCAGAACGACCAAGCCAGTAAGGGCAACTTGTTTCCGGTGCTTATGGGAACATTGCAAAAGCAGTTTGTGATTTCTGAAAAACTGGAGCTAAATATAGGTACACAAATAGGCGTAAACATTAGTGGCAACTTAAGTAATAAAAGGTTGAATCACTTTACATATCTATTAAATAACTGGCATATAACCCACAAATTCAGGATTGTTTCTGGGCTATACAAGAGTAATAAGTTTTATACGGGTAATGCCAATACCTTTGGTGTTTTGGGTGGGTTTGAGTGGCACTTGAGCAAAAAGCTGTATGCCGTGGCGGATTGGGTAAGTGGGCGTAACGATGCGTCGGTAGCTGTGTTGGGTGGCGTTTACAACCTTTCTAAAAGAACGCAGATTTGTGCTGGTTGGCAACTGCCAAATCCGAAGACTCCCAAAGTCATGGCTTTGGTGATAGAATTGAACTTACAAGGCTGGGATATTGAATAATGAGTGGATGAAAAAGTTTTCTAATATCATTTTTTACAAATCCTGGATCGTGTTTTTGTCATTGATAAGTTTTGTATTGTTTGTGCCAATTGTTCAGGATATCAGTACTTCACGAATTATTACTTCGGTAGTATTGACCTTGATATGTCTATCGGAGATTTACAGTGATGTGAAAATTCCGCTTTTATTTTATGTTCAATGGTTGATTGGAGGGATGTCGGTGGTTTGTATTTGGTGCTTGTTTGTGTTTTCAAATACAAGATCCTTGCTTTTATTAGAATATTTATTCCTCAGCGTGTTCTTTATGGTGGCAGCTTTTGCCACCATTTATAAAGTTTCAAAATGTGTGCAACTGAACATCGATACCATCATTAATACCATTGATGGGTATTTGTATTTGGGATTGTTTGGCGCAGCAATGGCCTCATATTTAGATTTGATATGTGGGCCAGCATTTAAGTTCTCAATAATAGATGAGCAAGCTCATTATTTAGAAAACTTTTTATACTACAGCTTTGTAACACTCACAACCATTGGTTATGGGGATATTACCCCAATTGTAAACACCTCTAAAAGTCTTACTATTTTTTTGGGAGTATCGGGGCAGCTTTATCTAACCATAATTATGGGAATCATCATAGGCAAGTTTGTGTCAAAGTCTACTTCTTGATATTATTTCGTTTGTATTGGTTCAGTTCTTCGCTCTGTTCAAATGACACAATAGTTCTTTAACCTCAATGGCAGATTACCTAAGCTATTTTGGACTAAGCGTGATCGGTTAGTCACAATTTTTAAATACAACAAACATTGCATAACTTCGCTGACATTTTTAATTCAATCAAAATTCAAGCATGTCAGAATATCCCCCATGTCCTCAATGTAAGTCAACTTTCACCTATGAATCAGGAGTAATGCTCGCTTGTCCAGAGTGCGGCCATGAATGGAAAGCAGAAGTAACGGCAGTTGAAGAAGCGTCAGGAGAAGAAGGAATCGTAGTAAAAGATAGCAATGGCAATGTCCTCAAAGACGGCGATTCGGTCGTTATCGTGAAAGATTTGCCAGTAAAGGGTTTCCTAAGAAGTATCAAAGCAGGTACTAAGGTCAAGAATATACGCCTTAACAACGATGGTGACCACAACATTGACTGTAAGGTAGATGGCTTTGGTGCTATGGCACTCAAGTCTGAGTTTGTAAAAAAGGCATAAGATCATAAGTTGAGCATTTTAGATCATTGATTTAAAATGCTCAACTTACCCTCCGAACGTCATGAAATGCTATTGTTGCTCAGGAGAATCCTTTGAAAACTGCTGCCAACCTTATTTGTTAGGTCATATACTGCCCCCCACGGCAGAAGCCTTGATGCGCTCTAGATATACTGCCTATGCCACTGCCAAAGTTCCTTATTTATTAGAAACTACACATCGTAGCACACGCTCTTATTATAATACTGCAGATATCTTACAATGGGCTCAAGCAAGCACTTGGCAGAAGCTAGAGATCATAAGTAAGCAGGCTGGAACACCAACCGATACACAAGGCAAAGTAGAATTTAAGGCCTACTATCTTGATGATCAAAAAACGCCACAGATCCATCATGAACGCTCTAGTTTCAAAAAAGAAAATGGCCGTTGGTTTTTTGTGGATGGAAAAGTAAGCTGATTGCCAAATATTGTTCTATAGGTGTCAACTCAATTCCATATTATTCTATTCGCCTGTTTTGAAAAATATTTTTATTTTTTTGTCACGTTCCCTTATTTGTTGTCATCTAATAATTAGATTCTGAATAAATGTGAGGTGGATCTAAGGCGCCAAATCCAATCTTGCTAACCAGAGATGTACATTTTTTAACCATTTCAATTTTTAAACAAATGAAAAAAGTATTTTTAGGAGCATTTGTATGCTCTGTGATGCTAGCGCATGCCCAAAACACACTCCCATCGACAGGAAACATTGGTGTAAACACCTTGATACCCTCAGAGAGACTTGAAGTAAAAGATGGGAACATCAAGGTAAACAATGGGTCACTACTGGTGTCGGTACCAAATGTGTCGGGCTCATCTTATGACAATACCACTAATTTTTTGAGAATCACAGAGACTATGGGATATACCTCAGGTTCTTGTACTTACAGCAACAATAGATCATTGAACTATAGAGGGGGCGAGTTGATCCTTACTGGTGCAGGAAGCTCTGTATGTGGTGGTTACGGCGGTGGAGGAGGGTCAGAGACCAGACTGAATCCTTCTAGGGTGTATTTGAGCAGTGGGTTGAGTTTGGGTCCAATTCCCACGGGGCAGTCTTTGACTTATGAAGGACAGAACGGTCTTTTTTCTACAGGAGCTTTGAATATCGGCTCTGGGAATCAGCAAAAAATAAACTTCTTCACCAGTGGAAATACGAAGAGTAAGATGACATTGGACAAGAACGGTAGTTTGGCACTTTCGCAAGGGGGATTAAGCACTACAGTGAGCGACGTAATGGGCTTAACGATCAACAGTAACAATACCACAGATTATGGTTATGCCTCCGCAGTATATTTGAATAATCCCACCACCAAAGCACTGTCAACTCACTATGCAGGGCAGGAAACTTTTGCAGTATGGGGCAACGGAAATGTATATACCAAAGGTAATTTGACGGTTCATAATGGCTTTGTACAAATAGGAACTTTGAAAACACCCCTGTCCACAAATTCGGCAACACCTGCAGGTTACAAACTGTACGTGGAAGATGGTATCCTCACTGAAAAGGTAAGAGTATCTCTGAAAACTACAGCAGAGTGGGCCGACTATGTTTTTGCTAAGGACTATAAGTTGGCCAAGCTGGATTCGGTAGAAAGCTATATCAAGGAGCATAAGCACCTTCCTGGTGTACCTTCTGCTCAGGAAATGGTAGAAAAAGGCCTTGACGTAGCTAAGACAGACGCTATGTTAATGCAGAAACTAGAAGAACTGACCTTGTACGTAATCGACTTAGATAAACAAAATAAAAAGTTGATAGAAGAAAATGCCCAAATCAAAGCAATGTTAGCCAACAAGCGATAATCATATTTTTATGAAAAATACAATACGTTGTTTGTTATGGGTATGTATTCATCTGTATATGGCTTTGTTTGGCTATTCACAAATAGTGAATGGCGATTTTCAGAGTTACAGTTGCAGTTGGTCTAGCAGCCAAGGGTTAAATGCCGTTACTGACGGTTGCTTAGGTCCTCAGTGGAAATCGTTTCATTATGGTAACTATATGGATGGTCCAAGTGTGTACTTGGCCTCAGGTAACTATTTTGTAGAACTTGATGCGTACACAGCCTCTGGGGTCAATTTTGCTGGCATGTATTATACAGGAATCACATTTGTGCCTCAAAAGGAATATACTTTGACATTTAGATGCAAGCGTGGTGATTCAGATCCTACGCTATTTGCTAAGCTGAGTAATAATTTGCCAAGTACTGATGTCTACAATGCTGGCCCGCAGGTATATGAGGCATTTCACCTCGAGGTTCTTAATACTTCATGGCAAACGTATACTATGAAGTTTATTCCAGATAAGAGCTACACTCAATTAGTGTTTTACTGTAGATATATACCAGATTGGGCGCCTCACGACTATGAAAGTGAAAACCTATTTTTAGATGACATTGCTATAACTGAGGCGCGCGTAGGCGATATGTGTTGTACTGATGTTCAAAAGACTTATACCACACAAATAGGTATGTCAGACCAGACCGTATGTACAGATTACATAAGAGCCTATGGCAATGTTAGTGTAAATGCCGTGCAAAATACCTTGTTCCAAGCTGGTAAAAAGGTGCTTTTGGAGCCGGGAGTAACCATAACTTCTAGTTTTGAAGCACGAATAGCGAGTTGTGCAAATACAGCACCTACTGCAAATGCAGGCTCAGATATCTATGTTTGTAGTTCAGGGGGGGCGTTCTGTAACACTTTAGGATTTGGGGCTATGAATGGCGTTGCCTATCGATGGTCCTCTGATATTGATGGCGCATTATCCATTATGGCGAATAGCGAAGTTGCAAATCCTCAAATATGTTCTGATGCCGTATCTGACGATTATAAAGATATCGTTATACCATTTAAAGTACGAGCTATCAACGGTTGCGGTATCGGTTCTGATCTTGTGAACTACAAGTTCATCACCTCTTGTCGTACTGAAAACGAGATGGATGATCCAGAGGAAATGACACAAACATTGGTATATCCCAATCCCATAGTGAATGGTAATATGGTATTAACACACAGTGTAGGTACCTATACCTTATATGATGCACTAGGTCGTCCCACTTTGTATGGAAAAAATACAGATGTGATTGATGTACGTGGGTTATCTACAGGTGTTTATACTCTTGTGGCGGATGGTATTGATCAAAAGGTAGTTATTAAATAATTTGTATAATCAGGCACTTGTCATTTGCCTTTCGGGCAAAGGGCAAGTGCTTTTATTTTTTGAAATATGAAATCAAGATATATCACAATTTATGGGATAATCTGCTTGCTCATGATCCCTGAAATCATCATGGGGCAAATCAGTAGGCCTAGCGTTCCGAGATCCTTTCGACAACTGGAAGCCAATGCCAGACAGGCGAAGGAGGAATTGCCTGTACATAGCATAGAAGCTTTATCTGAAGATCGAATCAAAAGTTTAACTCAAACGGATCAAGGTTGTACCGATTGCCGAGGTAATGTATATGGGCTTTTGTTTCCTTGGGAAACAGACCTATTGACCCAGGCTCACAAAACTTCCGCAAATGGGTTCGACATATATAGGCAGGTCATAAAG
The DNA here is from genome assembly GCA_945957555.1 of uncultured Cytophagales bacterium. Taxonomy (GTDB): domain Bacteria; phylum Bacteroidota; class Bacteroidia; order Cytophagales; family UBA9547; genus CAMFLX01. The sequence goes on along the minus strand of CAMFLX010000166.1, from coordinate 6,147 downwards.
GCCGCAAAGGCAAAGTCGATACAACTTAGTTTTGGACAATTCAGAATTCCAGACAATGCAGAGCTTTTTGTTTACAATAAGCAAAAAACGATGGTATTGGGGGCTTTTACAAAGGATAACGTTGCCAGTAAGTCGGGCTATGATTTACAGCCTGTCCAAGGAGAAGAGATTGTAGTAGAGTATAACGTACCCTCTGCCCAAAAAGATAAGGGAGATCTAGTATTGAGGGGCGTGGCTTATGGGTTTTTAGATATTTTTGCAATGGACGGAGGCAATGGTGCTGCTGGTGCTTGCAATAAAAATGTAATTTGTGAGTCAGATTGGTCAAAAGAGGCTAAGTCTGAGGCGCTGATCTTGTATAAAGGCTTAAAGGATGGACAGGAAGTTACTAAAACTTGCTCTGGAACGCTTGTAAACAATACGAGAAATGATGGCACTCCTTATTTCCTTACAGCTAATCATTGCGTATTAGGTAACTACCCTGGAAGAGACTATTCTGAATGGATTTTTATGTTTAGGCATCAAGCTTCCTCTTGTTTTGGTGATGGAACCGATGCCCCTACTACATATTCAATTACTGGCGCTACCTTATTGGCGAGTGGTGATGAAAGAAACTCTTCTGATTTTGCTTTAATGTTGCTCAGTTCGCAGCCCCCTGCAAGTTATGGAGTCTGTTATGCCGGTTGGGATAAAAATGATAACGAGCCTGTCACCTATATGCCCAAAACATCCATACATCATCCCAGAGGTGACGTTGCCAAAATCTCCATAACTACCAATGATGTTTGGTCCAGAAAACACCCTCAAAATACTACTGAGGAGAACTACTTGGAAGTACAATGGGCGAATACAAGAGGGGTCGTTGAGCCAGGTTCGTCTGGTGGTCCACTTTTTGATATGAATCATCACATTATAGGACAACTTTATGGGGCCTTTTGGGCATTACCTGAAAATGAATCCAATTGTAATTCCCCATATCTGCAAAATAAGTATGCTTATGGTAAGTTTTCAACTTCATGGAACGACGGATCTCTTTGGTTTTTCCTCAGGCCTACGGGCACGGCTACCTCTTTAAACACATACTGTCCCAATTTCCCAAGCTACTGTAGTGATGGTATTCTTTCTGGAAACGAAGTACGGGTAGATTGTGGGGGCAATTGTGTTCCTTGTCCTCCTACTTGTACTGATGGTGTTAAAAACGGTTTTGAAACAGGCATTGATTGCGGAGGTGCGGATTGTCCCGCTTGTCCACCCTCTTGTAGTGATGGTATCAGGAACCAAGGTGAAACCAGTATAGACTGTGGGGGGCCTTGTCCTTGCCAACCCGCTTCCTGTAACGATCATGTACAGAATCAGGACGAAGAAGGTATAGACTGTGGAGGTAGCTCTTGTAGCGGTACTCCATGCGTAAATTTTTGTGGAGATGGTCTACTTAATGGAGCCGAAATTAGGACTGATTGTGGTGGTGCTTGCGTACCTTGCCCAGGTTTGGTGACCACTGATGCTGTCAGCAATGGTAGTTTTGAATATTTTGATTGTGAAAACCCTACTTTGCCAAATGATGTAAGACTCAAGTATGATTTTTTTGCTGGGGGGTATAAATGCACAGCAGGTGGTTGGTATGCTAGTCACGGTTCGCCTATTATTAGGATTTGGAATGGCTCAGGTAATGAACCAATAGAAGGTGCAAAGAATTATTCTGTTCTTTTTAATGCTGGCTATGCCACCTCTGACGCCGAGGGAAAAGCGGGCCTTTGGAGTGATGGCTTGTATTACCAACTCCCAGTAGCACTTAATCCTGCCAAAAAGTACACCTTGGTGTATAAAACCAGAGACGGAAGGACTATGGACTATACCAATAAGATGATGCCCTCAATAGAGTTTTTTGCAGCTAAAGGATTAGTGCCCAGTCAAAAGCCTCGAGTTAATTCAAACGGTGATGGATACGTAAGTGACTATACTGCGCCTAGTGGCATAGACAAGTACAGAGTCCAGATTTTGGAAAATAGCCAATTGCTTGCACCTAGAACACGTTGGGTAAGAGAATCATTTTCTTTTACCGTACCATCAGGTAGCTCATATGACCAATTATGGATCCATCCGCACCTTATTGCTTATTATAATTCCCCTGCCAGATGGTATCTGGACGATGTGGTACTTTTGGAGGAAGAGAATTGCTCTAATTTCCTTTTATACACAACTTCTCCAAGTGTATCATTGTCTGAAGCAGGTAAAGGGATTACGGCTAAGGATAATGTCAAAATTTCGGCAGGACTTGAGACTCAATTTAAAGCGGGTAAATATGTAGACCTTCTTCCTGGTTTTGAGGCAACCAATGGATCTAGGTTTAAAGCGGGTATAGCGCCTTGTGGTGTCAGTGCATTTAGGCTAGCAACAGAAGGCGTAGAAGCAATGGATCAGCTTGATGATATGAATGATTTTAATAATGCACATGAGCAAAGAGGGCCTAACCAAAATAAGGAGGCGTTTAGTACATATGAGGTGGTACCGAGTCCCAATCCAATCAAGAGTGGGTTTGTGTATTTTAATAGAATGGCATCAAGCTATAAGCTCTGCTCTATGGCAGGCATAGCAATCATCGAAGGTGAAAATGCCAATCGTTTGAATATTGACGATATAGCCAAGGGCTTATATCTGTTGAATATAGATGGTAGCGTTTATAAGATACTTGTTGAGTAAATTGTTAAATACAGCCCTTCAAGAATTACATTGGACCTGCTTCTATGGTGTTAATGTACAATTTTTGAAGGGTTGTTTACTCCCTTCATACTCTATTTGAGTAGATTTTTTAAATTACTTATTTCAAAAACAACAGTCAATTTCCACCTAAATGATTTGTAAAACTGTTTCTTGAGCATTTCGGCGGAAACAATATATGCAGCTACTATGCTGAGCATGGTCAAATAAAACTTGATGGGAATAGGCGCAAAACCCAAGGCTTGGGCTATAGGCAAAAGGGGTAAGATCAATGCGAACACAGCTATTGATAAGGTGCCTATGAGTAAATACTTGCCGGGCCTGCTTTTGAAGAATGATTTAGGCGTGCGTACGACCAATACGATCAAGGTCGCAGAAATCACCGACTCAAGGAACCAGCCTGTTTGAAACTCTGTTTCGCCAGCCTTAAACACCCAATACAACACCCCAAAGGTGATGTAATCAAATACTGAACTAAGGATTCCAAAGCTCAACATAAACTTTTTGATAAATGAAATGTCCCATCTCCTTGGTTTATTAATCCATTCCTCATCCACATCATCGGTAGCAATGGTCATCGCGGGCAGATCGGTCATCAGGTTGGTCAATAAAATTTGTTTAGGCAGCAAAGGTAGAAACGACAAGAACAGAGAGGCCCCAGCCATACTGAACATATTACCAAAATTAGCACTTGTAGCCATAAATATATACTTTTGAGTGTTGGCGAAAGTACGTCGACCTTCTTTTACACCCTCAATCAGGACATTGAGGTCCTGATCCAGCAAGACAATGTCTGCGGCCTCTTTGGCCACATCAACCGCTGTATTTACCGAAATACCCACATCGGCAGCATGCAGGGCCGTAGCATCATTGATGCCATCACCCATGTAGCCAACCACCTTTCCAGCCTTTTTAAGTGCCAGTATGATCCGCTCTTTTTGATTGGGCTCTACCTCTGCAAATACATCCGTATGCAGTACCTTGTGGCGGAGGGCATCGGTACTCATGTTTTTCAATTCATTCCCAGAGAGCACCACCGCCTCTTTAAAGCCTATTTTGGCAGCCATACTTTTAGCAATGAGCAGGTTGTCGCCCGTAATCACCTTAAGCCTGATCCCCAAATCGTTCAACTGTTTTACCGTTTCCGCGATCCCTTCCTTAGGTGGATCAAACAAAGAAATGAAACCAGCAAATACCATGTCTTTTTCATCCTCTTTGTGAATAGGGCCGTTACTGTTGCATGCTTTGTAAGCAACACCCAAAGTACGATAACCTTGCTTGCTAAAAGACTCATAAGTCTTTAGAATCTCAGATAGCGCTTCTGCTATAGGTACCACCAATCCAGCTGCGTTTTGGGCATGACTGCAAATCTCAATAACTTGTTTCACTGCCCCTTTAGTGATCATTTGTGAATGTTCGGAACCAGAAACCAAGATTGTCAATCGTTTTCGGATAAAGTCATAAGGGATTTCGTCCAAACGTTTCACTTCTGTCGGATATTGCGGTATGTCAAGACCAGATATCGCCTCATCTATAGGGTTTTTAAAACCCTGTTGCAACTCAGCATTCATCTTAGCAAAGATCAAGACCTGAATGTTCTCAGAGCCATGACAATCAGTGCCTTGATATACTTTTACTTTGCCCTCCGTCAATGTGCCCGTCTTGTCAGAGCAAAGCACATCCATACTGCCAAAGTTTTCTATGGCATTGAGCCTTTTCATGATCACATTTTTCTGTGCCATTTTGCGGGCCCCCATGGCCAAGTTCACAGCAATGATCGCAGGCAGCAGTTGTGGGGTAAGGCCTACAGCTATGGCTAGTGTAAATAAGAAAGCGTCAAGCACTGGTTTGTCAAGCAGTACATTGATCCCAAAGATAAGAATGGTCATAGCTGTGGTAATCTCCATGAGCAAATAACCAAAATGTCTAATCCCTCTTTCAAATTCCGTTTCAGGTACCGTATTCTTTAAAGTTTGAGAAATACCACCAAACTCCGTGTTTATCCCCGTTTGCATCACCAATGCCTTTGCTTTACCACTTACCACGTGCGAGCCCATAAACAATGCATTGGTCCGTTTGGCCAATACCGTATCAGCAGGCAATACCGACACTTGTTTCTGGGTAGGGAAGGTCTCCCCAGTAAATGCTGCCTCGTCCACAAACAATTCGTTGGATTCGATCAAGAGACAATCCGCAGGGATAATGTCTCCCGCGCCGAGTAATATAATATCGCCTGGCACAATCTCTTCCACCGCTATTTCCAATGTTTTTTGATTCCTAAGCACCTTCGTTTTGATCCTCACCATAGCCAATAGCTTAGCAATCGCATTCCCAGCAGAGTTTTCTTGCCAGAACCCTAGGCCACAGCTGATCAGAACGATCACAATGATAATCGTGGCATTGATAGGATCCTGCAAAAAGTAAGATAAGGTAGCGGCAAGTAGAAGTATTATAGTGATGGGACTTTTGAATTGATTCAAAAACAGAAGCAATGCCGTTGGCTTTTGTTTTGACTGCAAAGTGTTGAAACCATACTTTTTTCGGGCTTGTTCTACAGTGGTATCCTTTAAGCCATCTGGGTTCGAACTTGTCTTTTTATAGGCTTCGGCAAGCTCCAGAGACCAGAATCCAGCTTCCTTGTTAGTTGTAGTCATTAATGTGGATTTTAAAAAAATAATTATATGCCCTTAAGATTCAAAAGAGCCCAAGGACTCTAAGTGTAAATATAATCATTAATGGATTAACTATAGAATGCATAAAGAGTTTAGAGTAAACTCACAAGAGCTTAATAGTTCTTTAATGCAAGTGCTTGAAGTGGGGCGTAATATAGGACCGATGGATGTAGCCCATAGTCTTAAACATGCAATGGTTGACAGATTATTGCACTTCCTTTGAAGCAAATATGTATTTAAAGGATATATTGGAGAGCTTGAATTTCGCGATACCATTCACATCATATAATTGAGCGGCAAGGTTGCCTTTTACTTCCAATGCCTTATCGCCTAAGAATGTAGTCTCTGTAACAGATGTGATCTCTATAAAGTTTTGGTCGTCCAAAGGGCTTATTTTGCTATGGTTGGTATAATCATTGGCATCGGACGGATAGTAATAGCTGATCATAAAGCCATTTGCATCGTCCTTGCCTATCAATGAATGTTTTCCTATTGAAAAATAACTTTTAAACAGATCATAAGACATGTTCACGCTGTTGGGATTGTTGATTTCCTTAGACTTTCTGGTGATGATAATCGCGGTCTTGTTTCCGCTTCTAATGTTGTATAACTCAGACGCCAAGCTTCTAGTTGCTTGAGAGTTTTGATTTACCTCCTCTATAACGGATACGGAATTTGTCTTGATACCATAGTTCGCACTGGCAGGGCTGGCATAAGCATACAATAGATCGGCGGTGCCATTGAAAGAGCCTTGAAT
>CAMFLX010000165.1 GCA_945957555.1 uncultured Cytophagales bacterium | reverse complement strand
TGAAATTATTTTTTAAGATCGATGATCTTGAATTCGGTACGCCTATTTAAAGCTCTGTTTTCAGGATTATCCGTCCCATCTGCATTTTCATTTGGGAGAAGTGGCATACTTTCTCCAAAGCCTTTTGAAGTGATTCTCTTTTCTTCAATACCTTTCGTTGTCAAGAATAGTGCGATGGCATCAGCCCTTCTTTGGGAGAGGTCAAGATTATGCTCCTCCGTACCTTTACTATCGGTATGTCCTTCAACCTCAATTTTGACATTTTTGTTCTTGTCAAGAAAGGTAAAGAGCTTTTCTAACTGATCTATTGCTTCTTTGCGCAATATGGCCGAGTTGGTTTCGAAACGAACTTGGTTGAGTACATATTTTTCATCGTTTTTCAAACTGGAACTTTCTATGTTTTCGTTGAAAGTCTTTTGTGCTATTTTGATGGTCGAAGTATCTGCCTTAGATTTTTTCTCTATAGGAAGATCAGTACTATTGTTGGTAGCAGTTACAAAATGGACTTTATTTTTATAACCCACTTTTTTGGTCATAATCACATAGGGTTTTCCTTCTTTTAGTGTGAATGAAAATCCTCCACTTTTATTTGAGGTGTCTGCCCAAGTTACAAACTCTTCCAAACTACTAAAACTTGAATCTTTTCTTGCAACTGCGTCTTCGTACAATTTCTTTCTAAAGTATCCCACTTGTACCCCTTCCACCTTGTTACTTGAAATAAGTGCAGATGTATTGTCGTTTTTGCTGCTGATAACCATTTTTGTAGTGTCAGAAAGAGAGGTGGTATCTTTTTGATCTATTTTTTGATAGATATTTTCTACTACCGAACCACTAAATGTGACAGTTTTTGATGGGATTTCTTTGAAATGATAAATGTCATCACAACAAGTTGCACTATGTAATGCAATTCCTCCTGGTCTATTAGATACCAGATAACCCGTCTCGTCCTCATTATATTTGCCAGTTACCGGTATAAAATAGGAATCATCATAAGATGAGTTCAATGGAATTCCTGCATTTTCAGGTTGGCTCCATCTATTTACAGTTCCTGATGCTTTGAAGATGTCAAGTCCTCCAAAACCAAAATGGTAGTTGGAGCTAAAGAATAGGAGTTGTTCTTTATTGTTGTAATAAGGCGTGATTTCATCTTTTATGGTATTGATCACGGGACCTAAATTGGCAGGTTTCTTAAATTTGCCATGTGCTTCCATTGGTGCAATCCACAAGTCTTTTCCTCCCTTTCCTCCTGGTCTATCTGAAGAGAAGATCAAGCTATATTGATAGAGGGTCTCGCCTTTTTTTCCCTTTTTGGTAGTAGTTAAAAAAGTGGGCTGGGTTGTAGAATATCCGTCCATATTTATGCCCTTGGCTTTTATAACTTTGTCTTCTTTGATCTTATTTTTATCGTGAGGGGTATAGTAGATATCGCAGGTCACTTTTTGCGTTTCATCAGGAAGGCATCTGGTAAAGTAGAAGTATTTTCCGTCAGGAGACACAACCCCATTGGCCGTATGTTCATACTCATGGTTAAACTCATCAAGTTCCTCCGGATCGCCCCAAGTCTGCTCGTCTTTTTTAACGATTTCGTAAAGTTTAATTCCATGAAAATGATGATCTTCATAATTATGCGTGAGAATACTATCCTTTTGAAGAGAGGCAAAGATCAATGTGTCGTTTCCTAATGGATAAGGAGAAAAGTCTGAATAGGCGCTGTTCATCTTGGATAGAATCCTGTTGAAATCAACGTCTAAGCTATCTTCTTTGATCTTTGTTTTTACCCATTCTATTGCTGATACTTCATTTTTGGCATACTTTGGCAAATTTTTGTCAGTCAAAGCTTTATGTCTTGTTCTCGTGAATTCATCATAGAATGTTTGTGCCTCTTGGTACTTGCCTTGAGATTTCAATACTTCCCCAAGATAGAAACTAACATCAGTGTATTTTTTAAAATTTTTGTTGCTTCTATATTCCTTGAAGAATTTTTCAGAGTTTGTATAGTCTCTGGTTAAGTAATACGTTTTACCCAAACTGTAAACAATGTCTTCATTATCACTATGGATCTTGTATAATTGAAGATACGTATCTATGGCGCTGTAATAACTCCTTCTCTCAATAAGAAGATCAGCGCTTTTTTTGAGTTTTGCGCTTTCTTTGGGTAGGGGAGTTGTAGTTACCTTCTCTTCCTTTTTTACTCCTTTTTTTTGTGCGAAGCTGAAACTTAGGCTTAGCAAAAGATATATGTATAATATTTTTTTCATTTTAATCAATTTTAGAATATTTCACAAGGAATGGTCAAATCAGAGGGCGTTTTTCTTTTTATGCTACCATATATGTTGATAACCAGCTCATAAGCTCCCAAGCCTTTGTTTGTTGTACCTATTGCTCCTTTCATTTGTTTGGCAGATGAGGTGGTCATATCATAACTGAATCGAACATCGAAGTTCTTGAATCGAGTACCTACAAAGCCAATTGCAGCATCTTTATTCCTATAAAATACCCCTCCCATAAGTTGAAATAAATGTGCCGTTCTGAAATTATAGGTTGCGAAAGCACCAAAGTTTACATCTACGGCATGGCTTTGTCTCATGTACATGACTTGAGGGGTAAGCCATACTTGGTCAGTAAATTTGTAAGTACTGCCAACCGTGTATATCCATCTTGTACCCAATTTGTTGTTTTTTGATCCTTGGCTGTCTTTTAACAAAGTTTCTTTAGGTTGTCTTACTTGGTAAAGAGACAAACCTGTTTCTATGTCCCAATTACTACTAATAACATATTTGTAGTTGGCGCCAACATGTGCATCAAAATATGATAAACTGCCATCGGAAGACCTAGAAAGAATTTCATTCGGATCAATGTTAGGATCAAATACAAAGTATCTATTTTGGTTTTCGTAAAGTAACTTTTCTCCATTGAAATACTTTTGAGTATAAGCGCCTTGAATACCAATACTTAATCTGTGGTTTCTTCTCTTATCCAAAATCCAATGGTACGCTGTAGATATACCAACGGTCGTATTTTTATAGAGCCCCTTTCCTAGATCATCATGAGAGAAAAGTAGACCTACACCCATTTTGTTCCTTTTGAAGGCCTTTGCCTTGATCACAAAGTCAGTTGTCAAAGCAGAAGTCTTGAAATTTGAGTTGGCTGCGGCCCACTGATTCCTAGTGATGAGTGTTAATCTCGCATCTTCTTTGAATTTACCAGTGTTGGCAGGGTTCACAATGAGTTGCGTAGAATAAAATTGAGAAAAATGCATGTCCTGTGCATAGGTTCCACCTAGCACTAACATGAAAACTATATGTATGAATTTAGATGTTTTCATTTTTAACTTAGATTACCTTACTAGTGTTAAATCCTTTTTAAAATTGTATTCTTTTTTGTCTTTACCTTTTCCTTTCACATATACCACGTATATCCCCATTTCTTGGTCTACACCTTTATATCGGCCATCCCAGGCTGCCTCCACATCCCCTGAAGCATCAAAGACAACCTGTCCCCATCTGTTATACACTGTAAAATGATCAAGCTTTTCAATGTACCTTTGGATAAGTCTGAATACATCATTGGTGCCGTCACCATTCGGGCTGAATGCCGTAGGTACATCAAGAATGCTCCCCAGTTCTATATATTTAGTGGCAGTATCAACGCAGCCTTCTTTGTTGGATGCTACTAATGTGATTTTGTACTTGTCGATATCTGTATATTTATGAATAGTGTTTTCAATGGTATCATTTGGTGTTTGATCTCCAAAGTTCCATATATACCTGTCTATGCTCGCCTTAGGGCTTGAGGTATTGGTAAATACAATATCTTGAAATACTTCTGCATGTATTGAATCAGGTGTGATTGTGAAATCAGCATTTGGAGTCTCTTTCACATATATGGTGTCCACGTATGCATAAGAACATTTGTACGTTTTAGCTTTTAATGTTACTGGAATAAATCCTCCTTTTTTGTACCAATGAGTGGCATTGTAGCTCTTTAATGTATCCCCATCTCCAAAGTTCCATGAGTAGAAAGACACTATAGAATCTCTTTTGTCCGAGTACTTAAACGTTTTGTCGTAGTACGATTTGTTGATAAAATGCACACTATCTACACCTACACAAACTGTGTCTGTTACAAAATTAAGTTCCGGGGCAGGACGTACGTAGATGTTGGTGTCAATGGTAAATCTACAATATCTAGGGTAAGGATACGTGGTTCCTGGACTTAAGGGGAAATTAACGTCATAAGGTGTATTCTTATCATTGATTGCGTAAATCGTGATCGGAACAATACCTGGTGTCTTGAAAATCGGATATAGTGGGGTGCCAATGCTATTGGTGGCATTATCCCTGTTTACGATTCCTGTATCCAGTACAAATCCGTTGTTTGAAATACCATACGTTTGCAAAACAGCTGGCTGACCAGTAATCGGGTCTCTATTTTCTGTAAAGAGTCTAATCTGCGTTGCAGACAATTCACAAGCCGTATCAAATTTGGCAGTGATCTTAGCAGTGGACTCTAATGGTATATTACTCAAAGAATTATTTCTGATGCAACCATGCTCATCAATTGTAGTTACTGCAGCATCTATTGTAGTCCTGTTTTTAATTTTCACTTTTAAAGATTCCTTAGTTGGGTCATAAGCAGATGCCGTCACGCCCAGTGGTATATTTAAAGCCCAAGTTTGCTTCACAATTTTTATATCAAATGGGTACACCGCTCTTGTCAATTCTACGGAGTCAGTTACACAATATTTGGTAGGTATAATCCTAACATTGTAATCTGGGTATATTTTACTGTATTTAACCGATTTGCTTTTGTAACTACAAGAGTTGTTGTAGGTAGCTTCAAATCTAAATTCGGTTTCTCCAGCTTTATTAATACTTAGACTGGCAGAGTCTTGGACCGGAACGCTTTGTGCGTTACCATCTACATACCACACTATGTTGTTTATGGTGCTTCCTAGTGGTGCACTTTTTACACTATAACCCATGATTTGATTAGGTAAACATACCACTGTATCTGCATTTAATGGTTTTATGTTGAGTATGTCTATCAAGTATTCATTTGTGATTTCAACTGGATTGGAAGATATCTCGCAATTTAATGCATTGGTTATTTTAAGTTTTGCAGTATATTTTTTACGCTCCGCATAAGCATGGCTAATAGTGTCATTAAAAGTGATTGCCGTTTGTGTGTCGCCAAAATCCCAGTAGCGCTTTATTTTAGATTTGTCTTGAGGGAAGTTTTCTAAGATAGTACCTACAAAATTAAATGTGCTATCTGGATAACAAGGTTGCATGGTTGATACCAAGTCAACTCCATATATCGGATCTAAGTAAGCAACTGAGGCACTGTCTTTACATCCATATTTATCTGTAACTAATAATTTATATGTGCCACTTTGGGCAACGATTACAGAATCTTTTTTGAGAGAATTTGTACTATTATTCCATGAATAATTAAGAGCACCGTTTAAGTTCTTATTTATTTTTGCATAGAAGGTAGTATCTAGTCTCCTACAATCTCTTTCAACTCTACTGTTTATAAACAATTGGTCCATTGAATTCATGATGTCAACATCTGGACTTTCAATAATATTTACGGAATCCATCGCTGTATATTCACAGTCTGAGTCATACTTTGATTTCACCATAAACTGATGAATGCCTTGGGCTAAAGCCAAATCGGGTAATTCAAAATAATTTGCTCCACGCGTGTCCTTGAGGCTCTTGGGGGTATATTCTACACTGTCTATAAAGAATTGTTGCGTTGATGGGCCCGAACACATACTGTAAGGAGGTACTTCCGGAAGTTCTTTATAGTAGAAAATGTAATTGTTTGAACAAGTGTCAATATGCTCAAATTTATATGAGCTTGGGGGCGTGCAAATTTCAATGGTGACATTTCTTTTATATTCGCATTTGCCACCGTCATAATTATATTTAAGAATCACAGGGTTGTCGCCTATTTTAGGGAATTTATATTTAAGTTTTTCTGTGTTGAAGACAGTACCATCTTCAACAGTCCAACTTATATTTGAAATTTTGTCATTCGGGTCTTTAGGGAATAGTGAGTTCGTTACAGTCGTTGTATCACTTGTAGAACAGTAATGTAATTGTTGTGTGACTGATCCCAAGTAGTACAGAGATAAATCTACCTTAACCGTATTACTAGTGGCACTACACCCGTTACTGTCAACTATAGAAAGCGTTAAAGATTTTGTAGCCATATTGTCGTCAAGCCATAAAACTTCATCTCTGGTTACAGAGTTGTTTACAGTAGTTTTGGTGTCGCTCCAAGCGTATTTATAGGGCGTTTTTCCACCTTGAACAGAAGAAGTAACCCCTAGGTCATAGCAAGTGTAGTATTTTTTGTTCCCATCTACCGCTATACTTACTTTAGGATTTTCGTTGACGGTAAACTTATATTTTATAGTGTCACTATTTAGGTTATTGGGGCAGTTATTCACTTCCTTTACCGCAAACTGAAACTCGTAGGTGCCCGGAGCAGTTGGAATGGTTGCAACTATAGATTTACCACTTATTGTTGGGGGCTGTACCGCATTGTTTTTACTGTTGAACGCATAAATGCTATACTCGTTATCGCTTCCCGTATCATTTATATTTATACCAATAGAACCAGTAAAATTATTGGCGCAAATCGCTCCCATATTACTTGTTTCGCCATTAATACCCCCCAAAGTCGGTGCAGTATTCAAATTTGTGGTAGTACTGATCTGAACACCATGTGTTGTATAACCTACAACATTTCCAAAAGCATCCTTCTCCGTTATTTTTAGATCTACTATTCCTCTTTCGTTCTCTTTGGTAGGTTTTATGCTGATTGCACCAGTGCTCGCATTGATCAATAAGTTGTTCACCAAGGAAACTGGTTTAGCCGCACTATAACCATTTGCATAAGCCAAATCTACATTTGCGTCTACTCTGGAAGATTCTAGAGTATATGAAAGTTTACTGCTATCACTGTCAGTCGCAGCTAAATTGAGAATAGTGGCGGTATTTTTAAATGCACCAACGACTGGACTGGTGTTGAGTATAGCAGAGTTGTTGGCTTTTGTTACCTTGTTATTAATGAGTGCCTCTACGTATATAGAAGCTTTTTCTGGGCTTACTATAGTGTTAAGCAGTTTACTTCTAAAATCATATTTAAAGCCTAAGATCCAATCGTCACTTGCCGCAGGTAAATTTATCTCTCCTGAGTACGTGTATCTTGTTACATTAACAATGTTACTGTATTCCCATTTGGAACCTCCACAAAATGGAATGAGCGTATTGGTACCCCCATTTTTTGTCAGTGTGAAATTGAGATTTTTACTCAATTTGGCAGAACTTACCGTAAGCCTGTTTGGGAAACTTTGAACATCCTCTAAGGGCGATTTCCCAATCATGCCTTCAGAATAGAGAACCAAATCTACTTGGTACTTACTGTTTCCTAAACTTTTGTAACTAATACTGTAACTGTTGAGGTAGTCTGCAAGAGCGTTGTTGCAGAGAAAGATACTTGCTAACAAGGCTAGTACTTTGCACTTAATTCGTTTCATTTGGTTAAATATTGAATGTCGTCAAAGGTGCAAACATAATCATTTTTGAATGACCCAAATAAAATTCTGGGAAAATTCATATTTTTCCCTTGAAATATGAAGTAAGCTGGGTACTTGCTTGGTATTTAATAGGTTAACATAGCCTAGTTTTTGTTGCTAAAGGGCTTATCTCTAACGAAGAAGCAATCATTTTCGGTAAATTGTAGCTTGTTATTTTGATACGATACACCCTTAACCCTTGATACTTTAGAGTTGTTGAATAGTACGTTTCATAGGTTTGGTCATAATTATTTTTATAGGCCACAGTTGGGGTTCTAGACGAGTGATGCGTTCATTATCATCGCATCACTCGTCTATTTATTAATGATATTTCTGATTGGGGCCTATTTCTGCGATTACTACCGCGGAAACCTCACAGGTAAGTTTCCATTGCGGTGCACCAAGTCCTGAAGGATATTGCGTGTCGTTGTCCATAGCAGAGGAGTGCCCAATCACTGGCAATACTTTTACCAATCTATTGGGACCAAAAGTCGCAAAAGACTCATTGATTACCATTTGTTTGAGTTTGTTAACGTCAAATTTCTTCAGTGCATCCTTGTCGTGCTTGTGTTCTGCTATGGTTGAATAACCTAAGAATTCAAACTGATTGGCAGAAGGTACATTTTCTAGTGCAACGATTTTCATGCCTTTGCTGAGGCGGCCTTTATGAAAGCCCAATATGTCTTCTATTTCAGAAAGACTTCTTCCTTTTAGGTATTTTTCTTGCGTAAAGCATCCGCGAACGCTGGTGTATCCAAGTATGGGCATATTGATTTAAATTAACTTTATGTTAAACCGAATGATAAAAGTAATATTATTCTCCATAATTTCCGAATCGATCTGATGTTTTTAACCTATACTTGGAGTACTTTTAGGAACATGAACAGGTTGAGAGTAATATTTTTGTGGATGTTTTTTGTAATGATGAGCTCAATATCTGCACAGCATCGCAATTGGGATATCAAACCGCTCTATTATTTTCAAGAACATCGCAACGGTCTGGGCAATACCACTGCCAAGATCGTAAATATTGGCGTGTATCCGCTTACTGCCTTAGAGCCTATTTGTGAGTTTGGTATGGGTGTTTACCAGAAAGATTCCCTACTTAAAAGAAAAGCTTATGTTAATGGGTTGTCCATTGCCTTTGTTATGGGCTTAAGTACTTTGTGTAAATACACAATTTCACGACCACGACCCTATGAGCGATATCCTGATCTTATTCCCATTACTATAGAACATACGCCCTCATTCCCTTCTGGGCACACTACTGCGGCCTTTACCATGGCCACAAACCTCAGTCTGAGCTTTAAAAAATGGTATGTAGTCCTTCCTGCCTATACCTACGCAAGTGTTGTTGGACTCACGCGCATGTATTCGGGTGTCCATTATACCTCTGATGTGCTGGCTGGTGCTTTGTTAGGTACCGGTAGTTCCTTACTGACATATTGGATCAATAAAAAACTACAAGGACGGCGCCATTAAAACTCATAATATCTCTCTATTGGAGAAATCTTTCCAAATTTTGGAAAGATACCATAACCATTGGGTCTTTACTGAAAATTAAAAAAGGCCTCATTTGTGTTAATTACCCTGTTTTTTGTAAAATATTGAAGTATGGTGGCACTGTGCCAGTCGAACTGCACGATTGTTGAATATAGTATATGCATAACGACGAAAGAAATTAAAGATTAGGTTAGTTTAGGGTTTAAAATTGCAAAGAGGCACGGTTTCCGTGCCCTTTTTGTTTTTAGCAGACACAAGAGTCAAGACACAAGACTTTAGAGTAAAGAGTAAAGAGTCACTAACGCAAGTCCCATCGGGACGACATATTGGTAGAAACCGTCCCAAGTCCAGCTACCAAGTCGCGTCGCGACGGCATAGTTTTGATTTTGGAATTTTCGGTAAACCTTTTTTTCACGCTTCTAACTATGTCGTCACTAACGTGACTTATTTCATTTCTGCTATATATAGCTACCAATATATCGTCCCTACGGAACTTGTTGCCTGTTTCTCTATCTCGCCAACGTTCGTGTCCTCACGAACGCATCACGGAAACAAGTTTGTAGGGGCAAAGAGAGAAGATACCTATTCAATACACACAAAACTCAAAACCTAAGATCCAACACGTACAACATCTTTGAATATCTCAAAAATATAATTTCCTTTGTATACCAGTGCGAAAAGAGTCTAAGTTCTACTGTCAAGCAAACGATTTTTGAATACTACAGTCCATCACGAGGGAACAGCCCCAAGGTCTCACAATTTTGTCATCGATCATTTCGATGTAGAGAACTTCACTGAACATGACGTAGCCAAATGCAGACAGGGCCATATTTATGAAGATTCTCGTGCTTATCAATCCATAGTTCCCACCCATATAGAGGTAGGCGAGGGGGCCTTCATCAATCCCAACAGCGCTTTGGCATTCCCAGAGGTAATGCTGAGGCAAACGGAATCTCAACTAGAGTTATCTTGCACTTGTGAACAGGAAAGCGGGTATATGTGCGAACATGAAGCACAGGTATTGACGGCGGTGCTTAAGCGTGACGATTTGAATATCTTTTTTAATCGCAATGCCCGACATGAAAAGCTCAAAAAGTTTGCTAAAGACTACGGTCTCGACCATGAATCGGACTTGGATCATTTTTTCAAGGTAAGTTATGGCAGAGAAAAACCCTTGATCAGCCCTAGGTGGCCAGGCTTGATCCCGATCACCAAAGAGAGTTTGGGCGCCATCAGAGACTTGATCATCAAAGATCCTGCGGGTACTGATGCCTCAAATGCAAGTCTTGAGGAACTGTCAGTAGTGGTTGTGTTCAAGAAGCACAAGTATTACAAGCACTTATTGGTAGAACTCTACAAAGGGCAAACTACCAAGGAGGGGAAACTCAAAAATCCTTTAAACCTGGTCAATCCTTTAGATTTTATTTGGAAAACGGAAGATCCGCATCATATCAAGTTCTTTACGGCCGTTCAGAAGTTTCAAAATCCTGTACATACGCCACAATCAGAATCTGATCTCAATGCGCTGGCGGCCATTATTAGAAATCCACTGGGCTATACTTTTTATGAGCACAATTCGGATGTGTCTGAAAACGTTACAGCCAACTCAGTACAGCCTGTGCAGATTGAAGTACTTACAGAGGAACTAGACTTGGTCGTCAATCGTAAAGATGCCTTTTATGAGTTGACCGGAAGTATGGCGATTAAAGGCACCACGTATGCCCTCAGAGACCTCACTATCAAGTTTACCTACTTTATTGCAGTAGGGGATACCCTGTACTTGGTGCATAAACTGCAGATCTTGGGGCTGATCGCATTCTTGAAAACAAAGCCAGAACATGTGCTCATACACGCCTCGCAGTATCGTTTGTTTCAGTCGCAGCTCTTGGCCCTGTTGGAGGATCAGATTCATATAGATTATCAATACATGGAGCCCGCAAGTCCTCAGCAACTAGAAGCTGAAGGTTTCAACAAGGAAAGGGAGCAGATCATTTATCTGTCTGATTTTGGTAGTCATGTCATGCTCATTCCTGTGCTGCGCTATGGAGAAGTCGAAGTGCCCATTCGTACCCGAAGGCAGATCTATACGGTGGATCACAAGGGACGGGAGTTTTCTGTGAAGCGCGACGATGCCGCAGAGATCAAGTTCATTGCCTTATTGATTCGCCAGCATCCCTATTTTGAGGAACAGCTCGAAAACGACTTACACTATTTCTCTCTCCATAAGAAGTACTTTCTCGATGAGGACTGGTTCCTCAACACCTTCGAAGAATGGCGCCAGCACCAGATAACGATCTTGGGCTTCAATGAGATCCAAGGCAACAAACTCAATCCGCACAAGGTCAGTATCGATATTAAGGTCAGCAGTGGCATCAATTGGTTCAATACCCAAGTACAGGTAAGGTTTGGGAAAAAGAAGGCCTCTTTGAAATATCTGTATAAGGCCATTAGAAATAAAAGTAAATACATCACCTTAGATGATGGTACACTGGGGATTCTGCCCGAGCACTGGATTCGCAAGTTTGAGCAATACTTCTACGCAGGAG
>CAMFLX010000164.1 GCA_945957555.1 uncultured Cytophagales bacterium | reverse complement strand
ACCGACATACAAAGGAAAGATATTGTTCTTCACCTTAAAAAAGCCTCCAAAAATGCCTTCCAGATCTTGGAAAACCTCTTGCAATGGGCTAGAACTCAAACGGGCAGAATTTCATTTAATCCTGTATGGGTAGATATACATGCACTACTATCACACGTAAAGGATGTTTATTCCCATACAATTAAAGAAAAAGGTGTAGAAGTCAGCATTATTATGGATCAAAATCTACAGGCTTATGTAGATAGAGACATGCTAGAATGTATCTTACGAAACCTCCTAAACAATGCCATAAAGTTTACGCCTAAAGGAGGAAGCGTTTGGCTTAGTGCGCGCCTCGAACAAGAGGGCTTTAAACTCTCCATTAAGGATACAGGAATAGGCATGACTCCAGAATACGCCGACAAAATCAAAAACCAAACAAATAACCGCTCCACTATGGGAACAGCTGGAGAAAGAGGCACCGGAATCGGCTTACTGGTCAGTAAAGAATTTATTGATATACACATGGCCTCTTGGGAAATTGCGTCAGAGCCTCACAAAGGTACTGAATTCATCATTTATTTCCCTTGCGAAACAAGTCTCCATCTGAACGTGGATGATGCCCAAAATGCAAACCCTAAAGTTGATCCAAAATCGGATATCCCTGCAAACATTACCATTGATCAAAAAGACCTAGAGCTGGTGAGGCACAAAACTGTATTGATCGTAGAAGACCAACTAGATCTTCGAAAAGCATTGGTCTTGCACCTCCAAGAGATCTTTGAAATACATGAAGCCAACAATGGCGCTGAGGCATTGACTTTGGCAAAAGAAAAGATGCCAGACTTAGTATTATCAGATGTGGTAATGCCTGAAATAAACGGACTGGAACTTAGCAAAAGGCTCAAACAAGACCTTTCAACAAGTCATATCCCAATCGTATTACTTACCTCCCAAAAAGATGAATTAGATGTGATCCTAGGTTTACAAACGGGTGTGGACGATTACCTTATCAAACCTTACCATCCACAAATCCTTTTGCTAAAGCTGGTAAAGATCCTAAGCAATCGAGAACGCATGCAGAAAAAGTTTAGGCTCGACGATCAGCCTGTTTTGGATCTCATTGCAGAAAATTCGCTTGACAAACAGTTTGTGCAAAAACTATATCAGTATATTGAAGACAATATACAAGACGAGGATTTTGGTGTAGAGTCGCTAAGTCAACTGATGGGCATGCACCGAAGTAATCTTTCCAAGAAAATCACACAGCTTACTGGATATTCACCCATAGATCTTATTAAAATGCAAAGGATGAAGACCGCAGCCAAACTACTCCTAGCAAGCGGCAAGAATGTTTCGGAAATTGCGTATGCTGTTGGTTTCTCCGATCCCAAATATTTCAGCAAGGCATTTAAAGCATATTTTGGTGTATTGCCCAGCGAATATGCGGCCAATAGTCAAAGTGCATCTTAAAATAAAGCAATTGGAACTTCTTCGACCACCAAACTACACCGAAAAGCCACAGAATTCACCTTCTAAAAACACCTAAATTTCTACTTTTGTCATAAATTAATAATCAAATGAAAAAACTTTATCTATTTGCCATTTGGGCGGCAATTTCAGTCCAAGCACAAACCACGTTTTCAGGCGTATCTACACATTTTGAAGCACTGGGTACACCTTATGGAGGCTGTGGGGTACCTCCAGATCTTGTAGAGACGGACTATTATGTGGCGTTGAATGTTTATGACTCCCCAGGCATAGGTACCATGTGGCCACGTCCACTTAAGGGACAAGACACCCTCTATAAGGGAGAGTTCAACAATGGCCGTAATTGCGGCCGCTGGGTAAAAGTTGCCATCATGGAAGACTGTATCGGAGGGACTAATGACGGCGCTTTAGGACAAGCATTTTGTAGAGGCTCCAATGCAAAATGGATGAATGACCAGTACTCATATGCATATCTCAATATGATCGTAACAGATGCATGTGGTGATAACAATGGATGGTGCAGGGATAGCAAATATCATCTCGACCTACACACCCCCTCCTTGAACAAGTTTGAAAAGGCGGGAGTAGCGGTAGCCGATATGTACCCTACGCATTTCAACAATAGAAAAATATCTTGGGAATATATTAAAGCTCCCCAATACAATGGGGATGTGGATATATATTTCATGCAAAACGCTCAATATTATTGGTCCAGCGTCTTAATCAACCACTTAGAAAATGGGATTCATGCAGTAGAGCAAAAGGTTGGTGATAAATGGGTTAAACTTAAGATGAACAGCGATATGGGTCAGGCTTATATCCTCGAGGCCACTGAGCCACCCTACAGGATCAGAATAGTGGATGCAGAAGATCGTTACGTAAAAGGAGGCCGCGAATATCTCTTTTCTTTTCCCAAAACATGTGGCACCAAATGTTCTGCCCCAGCCACCAAAGTTGATTACCAAGTATTCGACCCCATCCTTACCAATGACCACGAGTCCGTTGAGTCATCTGCTACTTTTGGTATTTTTAATAGCTTAGAACAGTGTACTTTGGTTTGGGACGGCATCTCTGGTGCTTCAACAATAGAAATCTTAGATCTTGCAGCTAGGACGATACAGGTTTTTAACATTGAGTCCGCTCAAGGGCAACGCACATTATCTGGTCTTGGAAAAGGTATGTACCATGCTGTTCTAAAACAACAACAAAAGGGAGTATCACATAGTGAACGTGTGGTCATCTACTAAAGACAATGGATTGCGATGGCATGTACATTGCTAGCGTAGCTCTCAAACTTAAGGATAATAAGGCTCCCATATCTATACTTCGAGATGCGCTACGCTAACATCAAGAAGAGCTAGAATGTTTATGTGGAGCACGAAACCCCGCCTATTGCAAATGTGCTGTTAGCGGTTCATTGTATATTTATCTGCACCTTCATAAACATAAAGTGTCCCGTATTCATTGGATTTAAAATTGTCTCCTACAAATCCTCTTTTAATAAGCTCTTGCCTGATAACCCGCATTACAAACCAGTGACTAACTATCAGAATATCACTTTTATCATTGGTAAGTATTTTGTCCACAAAAGCAATTATTTCATTTTTAAATCTATTAGTTTCATTATTAGTTGAAAATGAATTGATACGAACAATAAGTCCCCATAATATAAAAGGCAATTTTATGCTGTCTGACAAGCGGTGTACAATGTCTAGCTCTTGCAGTTCAGCTATTTTTATAATTTCTCCACTGTAAATATGATTTGCTGTATTTACAGCCCTAATCATCGTGCTTGAATAACATCGTTTCCAATCTATGCCACATAGGTCAACGTTTTTGTATTGAATATTTTCCGTCTTGTCATATTCAGCAAACCATTTTATCACCTCCGATTTTGAAAGGAATATTTTGTCAGGGAATGGATGATTTACTTTAAAATGTCTAACTAATCCTATTCTCATTTTGTTTTTGAATTTGCCTGGCGTCCGATACAATGACCGCTAACGAAGCGTGCTTATGAAATTTGGGGATGAACGAAGTTTCGCCAACGGGAGTGTCTTCACTCACGATTTATAAACTTTCAACTGCTCTGCCTCTGCCGTGGTGGCCTACCTATATGTTGACAGTAAAGAGTGAATTTTTATGTTCATATAAAACACAAAAACCAACACTCGAAACCCAACACCTGTCCAATGCCTCGCCTCAGTCTGGAGGATTCCCTTGAAAAACGTCAACTTAACACTTGCACAAATGTCCAATAAAACTACTCTCTATTTCGATTAAAAGATAATTAATTTACTGATTAATAGAATGTATGACCGATTGCACTTGATTTACCATTTGTGCCCGAGAATGTAAATCGGAAGCTCTGTAAATACCGCCATCACTAAAAATAACCGAACTAGCTGCATCTTTTTCATCCCCATCAAACTGATATTCTATCCATCTTTTTCCTCTGTTTCTAGCAAAGTATTCATTCCACTGCTACTAAACTGTTTTTCGGTAAGCATATACCATACAAATGGAGGGAAATCTTGATTTGGATCTGTCTCTTGCCTTACATCTCGCAAAAGATTTCTTTTGTGATCGCTATTCAAGACACACACGGTCTGCGGTATGAAAAGTAGGGGATTTCGAAGCTACAAACCCATCAATCAACAAGAACCTAGCCAGCGAGCGATGCGCTTGACATACCACTTAAACCCCAATGTTTTATGAACGCGTGTTAGCAAGGGCATTTTTTATTTTTGTTTAATTTTCAACATTTGGTTTCCACCTTTCTGAAATTCATAATCAACTGGATCAATACTAATGATAAAATCCGATTGAAAATAGTCAATTATACCTTCTAAAACCTCAGACTTGACAGCATTTAAGTTAAGTAAAGGAAATATCCGAATCTCTTTGCAAATCCGTAACATCTCCGATATTGATTTGATATGAAAATCTAATCCAAGTTGTGAATATAAAATTAGAAAGTGAGAGCTTAATCCTAAATCAAATGACAAATCCGAATATTTAGTTGGATTTGGCAACTCATGATAAATGTATCGTTCTTGTGTTTTACCTAATTCAAAATCATCAATAAAGTTATTCATAGCATTCATACGAATCTGTTCTAAATCCTGAATGCTTTTTATATTTGACCAGACGAAATTATCGAGATTAGCTCGTGTTTGCTCAAGAATTGTGTCTTTGGTGTCGGAAATCCTTTGTTTTAATTCGTCTTTGGTAAACTGATAAATTGGGTCTAATGAAATCACCTTCCGATTCAGTTTGGTCATCTCATAGTTAAAACTTGCTGGACCATCTCCAAAACTTAAAATCCGACTTTTAAAATCGAGTTCCGTTAACTTAAAAATCCTTGAATACTCTTCTAAATTCCGTCCCCAAGGAACGACGTTTTTTAATTCAAATGCCATATCATCAATATTCTGTGTGCGTTTTATGCTGTTGCCTAACAGGTTCGTTTACGCCACACTTTCTGTTTTATGGCGTCTATTTCTGAATTTTCGCAGGTTTTAACCGGGGTCTCATAATGACGTGCTCAGGTAAAGCCATTGGTTTATTCATAGTTCAATTTTAAGTCTTATTTGTTAAAAATCCAAAGGATCTAAAGAACTTTATATTCCATACATGGCTTTGCTGCTCATGTATGGATAGATGGGTACAAGCCCAGACAGGGCGACATGATTATAGAAAAAGGCCAAAACCATCAAACCAAGCCCCGAAGGTGGCGGCATAGTTTTTTATCCCTCAATACTAGCATCTTTGTTTAAAATCTGGGCCTGGAGACCCGACATTATCTTTAATCGGAGTCGCCACTACGTGAAGGAACAGCAAGAAGATTTGTGCAGACGTCTTACAGCGATGCAATCGCCTTTCTCGACCATCCTCGTTACAAACGAGGACGATTAAGGGGTATTGATACCCTTGCTTGCGGTATTGACACCCTTGCATAAGCTATTGACACCTTTGTTTTGAACCTAAAAATCGTTCCGTGAAACTGAGAAACCGTTCCCTAAATACTATTTTTATGATCATTACTTTTAAATACTTTCACGTTCTTCAAACAGGCTTTCGGCTTCCGTAAAGAGGCTTTCACGTTCCGTAAAGGAGCTTTCGGGTTCCGTAAAGGGGTTTTCGGCTTAATGAACAGAATTATGCCAAGGGCAACAAAAAGGAGGCTGCCCTTTTGGGACAGCCTCCTTTAATTTGAATAAAGAATAATAAAATCTATTCCTTCACGATCTTATAAAATGAATTTCCTGTTTTTACAATGTAAACTCCTGCTTTTAGGTTTTCTCCAAAAGTAGCAGTACTGACGTTTTTCAAAGTTAAAACTACTTGTCCTTCCATTGAGATCACATAAATATCAGAAGGACTTGAAAGCTCTACTTTGAAACTTTCATTACTTGGATTTGGAGAAATGGAAGCACTAACTAAACCCGTAGTTTCATCTATCCCGGTAAGTACTGATTTGATTGAAACATTGAATTTAAGTATGATCTGCTTTACATCTCCAGGACTTTTGGTATAAACCAAGGCTTGTTTGATAGTTACCATATCACCTACTTTCGCAACATTTGGTGATTGACCAATATTGGTAGTAAGATTATTCATATTCAATTCTGAATACAGATATGGCGAAGCTCCGAAAGTTGTAATTTCACCTGAGTTATCGAACCAATGACCTGGTGCGTTGGCTGTTGAAACGGAATCCAAGCTTCCATCAGAAGCCACACCAAAATACTTGATGGCTTTCCCAAAGTTGCTGGTTACTTGTGCAGCTGTAATCCCGAAAAACTGAGCGATTTGTGCTGAGTTTAATGGAACATTTGTTGGCGTATAGCTAGTGCTTGGCAACATTTGTACATCGTAAGTTATCGTCTGAATAGGGATAGCCGTAAATGTAGCTGTTACTGTTTTGTTGCTTGACATCGTAAGCTTGAGTGGGTTGGCCGTACTTGTAACATCGCCACTCCAACCAGAGAATATATAGCCAGAAGCTGGTTTTGCTGTTAATGTTTGAGTAGAACCTTGTGGATAATCCCCATTTGCCAAATCGACCGTTCCTGAACCAACAATATTGGTGGTAAGTGTATAAGTTGGACCTGCGGCAAACGTAGCAGTTACTTTTTTGTTACCATTCATCACAATTTTTAGCGGATTAGCTGTACTTGTAACATCACCTGACCAGCCAACAAAGGTATAACCTTCTTTAGGATAGGCAGTAATAGTCGCAGTATCTCCTAATAAATAGCCACTTATTTCTGGCGAAATACCACCGTTCCCCACAATTGTACCCGTAAAAGTAACAGTAGTTAAATTATCTAACTTTGCAGATTCGTACCATTTGGTATTGATACTAGCAGCACCGGTAACGCCTGTTACCAGCCCAAGTCTGTAATCAAATTTTGCTTTACGTGTAGCTTCGCCTTTGTAGATATAATCGGTATTGGTTATTACGGCAATAACCACATTATTTGCAGGGGCTTCTGTTAGATTCAAGGTACAGTTGCCTTTACTTACAAATTCACTATACACAGGTTTACCTGTAGTGGTTCTGTAGGCTAGTTGGCAGGTCATGTTCGCCCCAATAGGCTGGAAATCAACTGTCACTGAATTTCCGGTCACGGTCAATGGGATCTGATTCGAACCTGACCAACCAGGCAGCGTCAAGGTATCAGGTGTAAGTATATTGCCATTTCTTGTTGTTGCAGCATAAGGTGTTACTTTCCACAGAGGTGGCTCTAAGTATGCAGGTTGATTTTCAGCTCCTATGTTTGCACCAAAGTTTGCATTTAGTAAATCTATTGAAGCTTTGGTCCATTCACCCAAATCCATCAAAGCCATTTTTGATCTATATTCGGTAATCACCCTTCTCATTTGGGTTTCACCAATACCACCAGCCAATCCTTCCAATACACGACCAGGGCAGTTTACCCATATCCACGCAATAGAGCCATCGCCGAGGATTTGAGCCAAAGCCGTTGGGAACATACTACTGTATTGGTGTCCGCCGAGTGTTCTTCTCCAAGTACATAATTGTGTGCCCGCAGAGTTGTATTTGTTAACGCCTTCAGCACTAGGGCCGCCAAAAGTATTGTCAACCAACCAACCAGAATAACATTCTATCGGCATAAATGGCGCCATGAAATCGGTGGCATTTAGGTTACCCATAGAGCTATAGTTACCGCTTCTTCTTGCATCAGCAGTTTGTTGTAGCCATACATTGCCACCTTCTTGAAACCAAGCAGACTGTTTCACTCCTGGCATATCGGCCAATACTGCGTGTATACCTTCATGTACCATGGCACCTTTTTGAAACTCATCATTATACTTAGGGTCAAATGCTCTAATTGGAAAATAAGAAGCCAAAACCATTGGCCAACTTTGGCCCTGGTAACCAATGGCGCTTTGCCAACCTCCCAAAGCGGTAGTATCTGCATTATCAGAACATGTCAATCCCGAACCATACAGGTAGACCGCACTGCGGTACCCGCTTCTTGCACGTTTATCGGCAGGCCAGCCCATCACGTTTCTAAAATAGGCAAAATCCTCATTCATTCTGGCCAACATGTTTTTGATTGCCAAATCTGAAATATCCTTACGCCTGTTTGGGCCCCATCTAAAAGTGAACCAACGGTCGTTCATTTCACCTGCTACTTGTGGGCAGTCGTTTAGATTCTTGGAGGGTTCAATAAAGTTCGGATTTTGCTCCTTAAAATTGTACCTCACATTGGGTGAATAGGCGGGCCATTTATATGGCAAGCCTGTTTGTGCGTACACAAGCGCACACAACATCATTGAAAGTATAAATCTTGCTTTTTTCATATTTATTACGATTTTTGAATTTATTACTAAGGAGACTGAAATGCCTAGATCAATATTTTTGCATTACGGTGAGTAACCAAGGGGCGTCAAGCTTTCCACGCCTCTTGGTTACTATACAGAGACTATTCTTTCACAATCCTGTAAAAAGTATTACCGGTCTGCACCAAATAAGTACCAGCCTTTAATTGTTCGCCAAATACTACCGAGCTTGAGTCTTTATATTCCAAAAGTTGTTGACCATCCAAAGAGTAGACACTCACATTTGTGGGCTTACTTAACTCGACTTTAAAACTACTTTTACTTGGGTTGGGGTAAATGGTGCCAATAATCTCTCCCTCTGTATCGTTCAAGTCTGTGATTACAGATTTAATAGACACATTGAACACCAGTGTTATTTGTCTTACATCGGAGGCGCTCTTAGTATATACCAAGGCCTGTTTGAATGTATATGTTGTCCCTATTGCAACCTTGTTTGGATACTGCCCCACATTAGCTACGAGTTTTGTCATATCCAATTCTGAGTACAAATATGGGGTACCACCATAAGTGGTAATTGCTCCAGTATTGTCAAACCAATGCCCAGGGGCATTGGCCGTAGAAACAGAGTCCAATGTTCCGTTGGTGTTCACTCCGAAATACTTGATGCTCGTTCCAAAATTACTTGTGATTTGAGCGGAAGTCAAACCAAATATAGAACCTATTTGAGTTGCATTTAAAGAAACCACTGTTGGCGAATAATCAGTGCTTGGCACCATGTCCACATTGTATGTAATGGTAGTAACAGGTATAGCTGTAAATGTAGCCGTAATGGTTTTATTGGCGTTCATAGTTACACTAAGTGGATTTGCTGTACCAGTAGCATCGCCACTCCAACCCGTAAACAAGAATCCAGCAGCTGGAGTTGCTGTCAGTGTCTGAGTGGTGCCTTGGTCATAGGTCCCTGATGCTGGGCTTACTGTACCAGAACCTACTGTTTTAACGGTAAGAGTATAAGTAGGAACAACCACATTTGTACAGTTTGGTGTACTGCTAAAAGCCATCTGATTTGCTGTAAAATTGGTAAAGGCAGTATTGATGTCCACATTAGAAGCATCAGTAGCCCCTTTGCCATCACAATCAGCCCTTCCATTTCTCCAATAGGGAGCTTGCAAATAAACTCCATTTGCACAAGAAGGCACCTCAGCATCACCACCTACAACCACAGTTCCTGTATAAGCAGCACCCCAGCACAAGGCATTACCTTTTAAAACGGCAGTGTTTCTCACCGAACCACCTTCCATCCAACCATTACCCTCTACTATTGCGTTGTCAGAAATAGTAGCATTGTATACATAAGCATTTCCTCTTACAATGGCGTTACCACTGATGTTTCCTCCCTCTACGGTTGCCCAATCTTCAATACGTGCATTACCAGAAACAGTACCACCTCTTACTATTGCATAAGGACCCACATATACTGTAGACGCTACACTGGCATTGTTCGATATCCAACCGCCTCCATTCGAGTGTATTTTACCATTGGTTTTCAGCCAGCTTCTAAAGTCTGCTGCTGTTTGGTAACCCTCAGGTACCGCATTGGCGATTTTCAGTTCATAAGGATATCGCCTCTGTTTTGGGTAACCCACATCCATATTGTAATTGACATGGACTTTGGGCGCAGAAAACACAACTAAATAAATGTTTGACTCCGTAGCTGTATTCAGGTCAAAAGACGCCTCTCCCTCAGCCGCAGAGTACATGGGGCTGTATCTAGAAACCGTGCCGTCAGATTTGGCGGTCACAAAACCATATCTCCAGCCTGCCTGTGTGGTGTTTACTTCTGTATGACCTTTAAACTTGATGGTCACCTTCTTGGTAGTCCCTGTACAGGTTGGGTACAAGGGGATAATATTCATGCCATAATCTTGGGGAGCCCAATCGTCATTGGTATAATATTGGTCAGTAGTGTTTGGCACTTTTGTCAAAAGGGTATATTGCCTACTGGTGTAACGAGGCATCCCACTCTTGATGCCTTGATAAGTAGCTCTGATTACTTTCCCAAAATTATTGCTTGTGTTTACTTGACTGTTCCATTGAATAGGGTAATCAAAAGTTACGTCTTTGGCAGCGTAGCCCCAGAGGTAATCATTCAATTGCTCTTGTGTGAAGTTTTTCAACCGCTTTATAGTCTCCAGTGGATGTTCTTGGTTTTTAGACTCCGCCCACATTCTTCTCGTGAAATCAAAGCCTTCTTTTTCTTGTACATAAAACAATAGATTGTAATTGGTGTAATGATGACGATTGGAAGACCACATAAAATGTCGAGTCTGAATCCATCGTGTGAGTGTACCGTCAATATTGGCCCATTTTTGATATACCTGTGCTCTCATGAAATTGGCATGTCCTTCATACAAGGGCCCTGCCCAATCATATCCAGCAAAAGCATTTCCATTCCCTGGGTTTTCCTGAATGTTCATCATAAACTGTAAGGCGTGTGCATACTCATGGCTGATGGCACCACCGTCCTTTACTGCTGATGGATGGACAAACATGGCCCCAATGGTATTGCTGTATGGGCTGGCATGGGCAAAACCTGTAGTACGATCATCACCTCCAGAGAAAGTCCCTAAAATAATGACTGGGGTTTTGTATTTCCCAAAGTTTGTGTTTGATGCATTATTGATGAATTTCAAATCGGTAATATACCTTTTGTAAATAAACTCAAAAGTGTCTGCAACTGCCTGGGGACTAAACCTCAAACCCGCATCTGAAGCTGATTGTGGGTTTGTACCGACCAAATCCCCCCAATACAATACGAAATTTGCTGATTGGTACATTCGGTCAGCCGACATTCGGTTATAATACTCATGTCCCGAATTACTCCATTCGGTGGGAGTGAACACCGTTTTTTGTGCTAAGGACGAAAGTGACAATGATAATAAAAGAACTAAGAGGAAATTTTTAATCATAAGAAGACTTATTTTTATCTACTGTTTACTATTAGACAATAAATTGGCTGTGAGAAAAGGTAACAACGCTGTCCAAAAAAATTATATTTTTTATTGAATTTGTATAAATTCAATTGCCGTCTTAAGCTGGGGTCTGGGCAACAGGCTCTGTTGAATTCGTCTTAAGATGTTTCAGAAGACGTTTCATCATTACATATAGGGGATTTTTTCAGTTTGTCGATGGACCTACCTGATAGGTCTTCATGGCATCAGCGATTTGACTTTCCTCTGTAGTCTCTGGATAAAACCTATAACTTGGGGCTATTATTTTTGCGACCGCAATAATCTTGATCTCTAAAATAGATTGTATCGCAAACTTGTCAGAAAACAAATTGGTCAGTTGTTTAGCCTTAGCTGCAAATGAGGGATCTTGCCGCTCAATAACC
>CAMFLX010000163.1 GCA_945957555.1 uncultured Cytophagales bacterium | reverse complement strand
ATGGATAAGCATACAACAAGTCTCTATCATTGCGTTGACCTGTATACATGGAGGTTCCATTCCAAGTTGGGTAATAATAATTATATGCTTTATTTCTATGTTGGCTTAGCAGCCTATATTGCTTTAAAAGAGACGATTTCAATCGAACCAAACAAGCCGATAGTTCTTCTTTAGAACCTATTCCATATATATTTTGAAGATTGTGCAAAGTTTCATCCACGAACTTTTCGCCAAATCTTGCCAACAAATGATCTAAACACTTGTTTTTTCTATCGGCATAGTCTTCTTCTTGAAGACTACCAAGTTTTTGTCGCAATGTAGGACTTACAAGTTCGTCTATATTAGAAATGTGATGGGGGTAATCATAGAAATAAGTTTTTTGTGGATGATCATCTCCAAATGAAAAAAGCTGCGACAAATGCTTTAGTTGCGCTAAATGATTGATAAGCATCTGATCAAAAAAAAGTAAATAACCCTGCAATTGCCTAGCCTGAAGAATCCTCTCTGTTCCTGCATCGCTAGGTAAACCATAGGTACCAATACCATAAGTAATGGGAAAAGTATTTTGAACAGATTGGTAGTTGGAAAGGTCAAAATAATGCTCTGCTTCGATAGGCTCAATAATTGTAGATTTAAAAAGGTGCATCTTTTTGTCTTCAGCAACCTTTTGAAGATACAATGCTTTGATTTTTTCTATATTGTAATCTACTCTAATGTGATTTTTATAGGCAATCACATAATTAGGATTGATGTCTGTAGATAAAGTAACGAAACAACCATCATCTATTTGCACCTGTTCCCCTGTCACTTGAATCCCATTCTTTCTAATCACTAGATCCGAAACACGCCTAATTCCTTTAAGTTTGGAAATTAAGGTATTGATCTTTGAAAAAGAGAATACTGTAGGATTTTCTTCCATGCAGAGGCTGTTCAAAAATCCTCGTTTCTTATCAAAAGAGGGCCTCTCAAAAATTTGCTCATACCCCAAACCTTGTTTTCTCAAGTCCTCAAAAGAACAATACTGAACTTTATGATTGAAATAGGCTTCTAGTTGATAGTACATTTCAGCGATAGTCTCCTCAACACTCGAATCTTCATACAGATCAATTTGCATTTCTATCTCTATAGTTTCTGGTTTTAGAATAACTACCCTTCCGATATCCTCACTAATACATCTGTATTCTGCAAAAAGAGTTCTCACCCGATGCTCAATATCATTACTTTCTGGATGATGGTGTACCATAGGTTGAACATATACATCATACAAACCTCTAAGTTCGGGCCCTTGAGAGGTACCAAACCAAATATTATTTATTCCTGTAAGTTTATCCAAGAAAAGTATCTTATGGTCTTGCAAGGTCACTTGGCTTGTGAGCAAGACATCTTCCGGGGCAAAAAAGCCATTGTTCAGTGCAATACGCTCTTGATCTCCCTCAGAAAACAAAAGCCTCGGAAGCTCTATGTTAGTTCTATAGGCTATATCCGTAAGCGCAAAACACAACTGCTCTAATATGGTTACCCCTGGGTCATGTTCGTTGTAGTCCGTCCATATCTTTCCTGCCAAGTCTTGGACAAGCCTAATCCCTTCCTTTCTTAAAAAGTAATAGTCTTGACTTGGGCTTAGTTCATTTTTATGTTTAATCGAAGGAGGAGATATTGGATCAGGCATGGTCAATGATATTTTCAAAAGTCAAATTACTGTCCCATAGTCTACAAATATGAAACTTAATATAATTGAAATCCTTTTTTTCAGCGTTTAAATAATAATGCTTACCTGTACGAATCTGCAATTCATAATTGTTTGGAGTTCCCTGCCATCTAAACAAGATCTTATCCCTGAAATCGAACCATCTAAAAGAAGAGTTTACTACTTTTATTTTACCACTTTTGCCCTGATTGGCATTTAGCGCAATCGCATGAGCCATAGTATAGTTACCATCACCAGAGTTACCTCTTGCTTCTGCTACTATCTCGAATGAATTGCACTCTTTTAAACCAGACAGAATGGTATGCCACTCGGCATCAGCCTTTACCTGTCCTATTTTGTAGCCCCCTACCCTACCTGAGCTACAAATAGTCCCCTTTATATCAAGTTGGGTCATTGGGTTTGCATTACCAATCCCTACATTTGTATTATCCGCCAAAAACAAAGCTGGTTCATCCTCTTTGTTTGGCTGCACAAAACCTAAACCCCTAGTTTGTCCATGATTTATGCTCAATTGCCAGTTGGGTTCATCATCTATATGGTTTTCGTAAAAGCTAAGAATTTTTTGAGAAGTACCTTCTGGGGCAAGCTGTAGCCCTTCAGCACTTGTTTTACGCATTCCATCATCATTGATATTCCAAGAAGAGTCGATCAAATCGGAAAACTCACTCTGAGAGAGCAAACTCCCATTCTTGAAAAAATTTTTAAGGACATTTCTACTTTGTTGGGGCATATGTTTTCTTTATTAAGATCTTTTAAAACAATCCATTACAAATCAATCTCGACAGAAACGTACCCATATTTCTGCGACAAGTCTGCGGTTAACGTTTCATTTGTTATAGTATCCGTTTTCTTTTTCTCTGAAAGTACGAACTCACTCCCTAGTCTGAGGTTTTCTATAGCCACTTTTTCTGGAGTCATGTATATCTCCTGGTCTATGATTGTAAAAGGATGTTGGCTCATGGGAATCAATACTACCCATGGCTTGCTTCCATACAATGTCTTATTGGTTTTTGAAACAGACACCGAGTCGGATAGTGAATAGTCTTTGTCATGATAATGTAATACTAACAAGGAAACATTAGTCACAAAACTAATGTAGGGTTTACTACCGATAAATGAATCTATTTCGTCAACATTTACAGATCCACCAAATAGCATATCACGATAAATATCATGATACCAAGGACATATAAAATCTCTTAAATCGCGATGCAACTGCTCTATACCTATACCTTGCTTAGAAGAATCCGCAAACTTAAGTGCAACAGAAACCCTTACTTCCTCATAAACGGGATTGACCACTTGTACCCTGACTTGTGGAGCCGTATACGCTTGAACAAAAGACTGGATTTCTTGTAAAACGTTGTAGTTGAACCTTGGCAATACCAATTCTTCTCCCACACGAGACTTAGGTACCACCACTATAACTACCTTGCCTGCAGGAATATCTTCAGGGTGGTCAAGAGGAGAAAGACATTTGACTTGATGTACAAATGGGAAATGTTCTAAAACCATGCGTTCGTAGTCCCATACTGTAATACAGCGATTTCTATGCCTCAAACGTTCGCTTACTCTGGTGTAAAAATCCAAACCCACTTCCTGCAATCGCCCTCCAAATGAAGGTAAAGGCTGAAAAAAACCTGCAATTTCAGACCTTGCTACCAAAAGCCCCTCGATACTCGATTTCTGAATATGATCAACCCACTCCGCCCCATTTTTATGAGATACCCAATTGAGTTTCAATGCCTGTGTGTGAAGCCCTCTTAATTTAGCCGCTAGACGTATATCTCCTTTAAGAGCGGCAACAATCCAGTATTTTCCTTGAGGCAATATCGAATTCTCTGAATCTATTTGTGCCGGGATTTGTAACTTCACAATCCCTGAGGTTGTGAACCTATTGGTTGTATCAAATAT
The DNA here is from genome assembly GCA_945957555.1 of uncultured Cytophagales bacterium. Lineage (GTDB taxonomy): Bacteria > Bacteroidota > Bacteroidia > Cytophagales > UBA9547 > CAMFLX01. Next base: position 8,245 of record CAMFLX010000163.1, on the reverse strand, counting down.
GAGCTCCTTCTTTTCAAAAGGTATCCACCTATCTTCCGAAACATAAAACCACTCTATTTCAGGAAGCTCTACCTCAAAATCATTGCCTATACTCGGATCGAGCATGAAGTATAATGTAAGAGCTTCATTTTGAATGACCTCATCCAAACCAATAAGCAGATAAGCATCATGATCATACTGAGGAAATAGGTGATTGGCAGTCGCCATACCATTTTCAAAGATGGTGCGAAGACCAAATGGCTGTAACATATAAAACTTCTCTTTTGCTTTCGGATCTATTCCCGTAGCAGATGTGGAGAGAAAGCTAATTTTAGTAGAAGCTTTATAGTTTAACGCAATCGATTTAAGCTGAGGCACATAGGGCAAATTTGGAATATGTACTTGGGAAGTTTTGAATCCTTTTAAAAAAGTAGAAGACAACAGACTTGGATACATACTTTGTCCAAAACACATCTCAGGCCCCATCAATTCTAGTTTTAGATAGCCTAACTTCGCTTTGTTGTCATAAGGCAATAAATCAGTTTTGTCAAAACTACCGTTGATACCCAAAATATTGACATCAAAACCCTCCATCAAAGTCTTATTTGCTAAAACAGGAATTTGTCCCTGTTGCTTTTCTTCCATAGTGAAGAGCGAAAACTGCTGAATTTTGTCTTTGTCTTTAGGATGGAATTCGTAATCTGACAAGGCAGATACACCTACTTTAAATGCATCATTCTCCAGATTGGGATCATATTCCTTATAGTAAGTTTTAAATCCGCCCTTATCCCTAGGCAAATTGTGCCAAACCAGCTCTAGCGAGAAATCATCTATGTTTTTCTTATATAATTCTTCGTTACCAATAAGCAAGCTACTTCCCAATACTGGTAATGATCCAAATGGATAAAATGGATTGGACGTATCTAATTTTCCTAAATCGTTATATACTTCTAGATTTTTTACAGACAAGACCTCTACAGACATTGAACAATCTTGCAAAATCAAATCCTTAAGATAGGAATACATGTACATAGACTTCCCATGTGCTAGGCAAACTCGCATCACAGGCCACTCGGTGCCATAGTTACTACGTTCCTCCATATCCCATGTCTCTCCCATCGGTTTAATAGCCGGAGCTCCCTTTTCTAATATGAAAAACAGTTCAATAGATCCATCTCCCATATTAGGAGGAAAAACCTTATATTCCTCTACTATGTACCAACCTTCTTCGGTACTCAAGGAGATTTGAAACGCATTACCAAAAAGTTTATCGAATCCAGAATCGTAAGCAAGGTTGTTATTGAGTGTATACCGCTCTAAAAAAGAAAGCAGTGAAGCCATGGATTTGATATTGAAGTTTAATACCAATCTACACATTCTCTTCCCCTCACTAAGTAACAATATCGGGGAGGCAAAGGCAAAGCCCAAACTAGATGCTTCCATGGTTTTGGTCTGTAAATTAGCCTGTTCTTCACCAAATAAAGGATAGGGTTGGGGAGCCAAAGTAAAATCAAAACCTCCTTTTTCAGATTTTAAAATCTGTGACTGATAAGCTCCTGAAACAATCGCATAAGAACGTTCTACACTAACCTCATTATTTTTGCAAAGGAAAACAGTAGCTAGATCAGTAACCTTGGTCTTATTTACCGTCAAAAAATCATCAGCCATGTACAGGCGGTCATAACCTTCCTCATCTGTTCCCGCCTTGAATAAAGTTCCTTTTTCAATGGTATAACTTTTCACATGATCTGCCAAGGTGCAATATACATGTACACTATCACCCTCAGAGGGCTTCGGACTTTGTTGGAGTATATGCTTATAAAAATAATCTAGATGTTTGCCTGTTATGTCATTCAGATCTCTCTGAACATGTTCGTACAGCTTTAAAAAAGCAATGAATAAAGCTTGTCCTGGGTTATGGTTCTGATTGTTCTCAACAGAACGATGAAGTAAGGTTCTGCTGCTATAAAGTAGCTGACTAGCAATACTCGTAAAGGCATTCATAACCTTATTTAGGTCTTCAACAGCTTGAACCTGCGTCTTTCCAGTAAGCGGCTTGATAAAAAAATGTTCCTGAGCTGCCCATACCGACCAAAGCACATCCTTGTCAATCTGTTCAAAATCAATTTTCAAATGCAGTTGAGCGCTGAGTTTGAAAATCCTATTGACATGAGCTTCTGATTTAATTTGTTCTATAACATCTATAAATTCTTGTATCTCAGCTTCGTGACCATGTGCTCTCAGTATATGCATATATGAATCATTGACCACAGTTACAAAATGAGTGATCACATCCAACTTCTTCTGCAGGAGATTCATTTGAGCTACACCAAGACCATCGGAAGGCAAATAAAAGGGCAGAAAATCTTTAATATCAATCACAGAAAGCTTAGCGAGAAAAACACTAAGATCGCTTGAGAAAAAGGCATGCCAAGTTTGCTTATCCTTTTCAGAAAAATGACCTATGGCGTGATTGTATACAAATGCCCCATATTTCTCAATGAAAACCAAGTAATCAGCAAGCGATCTTTCATCTATCTTAAAATAGTAGCGATCTAACATAGGTAAAAACCTCTTGTATCGAGAAGTCCCTGAAGGATGATATGAGTTATCCTTATCGCTATTCATAATTTTGTCATTTTATATACGTCTAAGCTATTTACATATTTTGAACATTGGTACCCTCCTTAAAATAGAAAGGATACACGATGTTGGTACGCACATTGATCTTTCTTATCGTATAGTCCAAGTGTAAGTCCACCCTACCTTCAAATGCATTAGACACCTCTATTTGAATGTTTTCCAAGGTAATGCGAGGCTCAAAATTTAAAATAGCACTACTTACACTGTCTTTAATTCTATTTAAAAGGATACTATCTATACGATCAAAAACCAATGAAGAGAGTTCGCATCCAAACTTGGGGTTCATGATTCGCTCACCTCGGGCAGTAGATAAGATTATGCGTAGACTCTCACGTATATCCTCCTCTTCAGAAACCATCACGGGGGTGTTTTTCTCGAAATCAAATCGAGGTGGAAAGGCCCACCCTCTACCTAAAAATAGATTCGTATCTTCCATACACGATAAAACCTACAACCGACCACCATTGCCTCACTTAGTTTAAGATATCACAAGGCTTAGTTTGGAACAATGTAGAGTACTTGTTTTGAAAATTTAAAAGTATTCCAAATATAAATAATTTATCGAAACAATCCGCACTTTCACAATACACCTAAACAAGATGCTATTTGTCAATTTCATATTATAAATCAACAATGACATATACAAAGTATAAACCCAGAATACACTAGCTTTATAGCCATGACCAAACTTTCATGCTTGATTTTTACAAAAATCACTTCCGTAAATATTTGATGTTTAATAGCTTTACTTTTCCACACAAAATCTTCATTTAAATTCCTCTTATTAGGTATACGGTTTTTTGTTTTTATGTCTACATTTGCAGCCTTAGGCCTATAATTAGGCCCACGAGTCAGCAATCAACATACATCGTCGCTGATACTAGATATTTGAATTTTACCCACAGAACTCGTTTTCAAACAAAAGATGAACAGATATTTATACGGAATAGATTTTGGCACTAGCAATTCGGTATTATCTATATATGACAGTGAGAAAAATGCAGTGATAGAGACTATTACAGTACCATCTATCCTATACTTTCCGGCAGACCATGACCCAAGCACGCCAGTCAAGTCATTTGTGGGAAAAGAGGCCATCGAATCCTACATTAGCGATGGAATGCGTGGACGGTTCATGAAGTCTATCAAAAGGGTATTACCCAGAAGTAGTTTTATAGAAACAAGAATCCATAGTCGTATTTATACAGCGTCTGACCTAGTAGCCCTGATTCTTAAAGACTTAAAAACTAAGGCAGATACGGTCATTGGAATGGAGTGTAACAAAGCTGTGATAGGTCGCCCCGTCTATTTTGATGATGACAATAAGGCCATGGATCAATTGGCACAAAAAAGGCTGCTTAAGGCTGCCGAACTAGCAGGCCTAGACGATGTACGCTTTCAATACGAGCCCATTGGTGCGGCTTTTGCATACGAGAAGACCATTTCTCGAAAAGAAAATGTGTTGGTTGCCGATTTGGGAGGTGGTACTACAGACTTTACCTATATCAAGCTTGACCCTGCAAGATCTGGTGTAAAAGACCGTCGTGAAGATATTCTTGCCACAGGTGGTATATATATAGGAGGTGATAGCTTTGACTCTGCCTTTATGTGGGAGCAAGGCACCCCACATTTTGGAAAAGGTGTGTTATATGAATCCATGCCTGGCAAGTTCATCGACCTCCCTTTCGTATTCTTTACCAATATCTGCTCTTGGGAAAAAATGAACTTTTTCAACGGTCAAAAGGCACAAATTGATCTTAAAAAATATTACGGATATACTAAAAACAACGAAAAACTGAAGAACCTAATGACCCTAACGGAGCATAACCTAGGTTATTCAGTGTTTCAAGCAATTGAAAAGACAAAGATTGAGCTTTCAAAAACTCAAGAGTCTGTATTTGAATACTCTAATATGGGCATTGATATCAGTGACTGTATCAGCATAGCACACTACAACGAAATCATTCAAAAAGACATCGTCAAGATCCAAAAGTATCTAGAGAAGTTTTTAGCTACTCATCAGATTGACTCCAACGCCATCGATACCCTATTTCTTACTGGTGGAACTTCAATGGTTACGGCGATTCAAGAATTATTCAAAACCAAGTTTCCAAATGTTGCCATCAAATCTGACGACAATTTTATCAGTGTCGCAAAAGGCTTGGCGCTTTCAGGATATTTGTTTGAATAAAAGCATTCAACTCTTGAGATATTCATCATAACTTAGACCTAAAAAACAAAACAATGGGAAGAACATTTGCTGTTGGCGATATACATGGGATGTCCGAGTCCTTAAATAAGGTACTTGCACAATCAGGATTTGATTATGAAAACGATACGCTCATTAGTTTGGGGGATGTAGTGGACCGAGGACCAGACTCTTGCCAGTGCATAGAAACCTTGCTACAAATCAAAAACCTAATAGCCATCAAAGGAAACCACGATGACTGGTGGAAAGAGTGCCTTATTACTGGCATACACCCAGTAAACATGTCACATGGCGGACACAATACTCTTATCTCCTATGGAAATATAGACCCAACCGTGCATTTACCTTTTTTCAACAAACAGATCACGCACTATATTGACGACCAAAACAGGTTGTTTGTACATGCGGGATTTAAAACAGATGAGCCTTTTGATCAACAAAACCCAACAAATTACTATTGGAACCGCGATCTGTGGGCAAGGGCTTTGTCCTACAAAAACAGAGGTATGGCTGACTTCCCCTACTCGCTCCCGTTTAAAGAAATTTATATTGGTCATACCCCAACCATCAACGAAGGTACCAACAAGCCTATCAATTGTTACAATATCTGGAACCTAGACACTGGTGCCTGTTTTGTGAACGAGGGAAAACTGACACTCATGAATATAGATACAAAAGTCTATTATCAGGCCTGAGCGATTAAGGCATCGTTGTCTACGGTAAGCAGGAAACTCTTTTAAAACTTGCAAGTATGCACTGATTTAGATACTTTCAACGCTTCTCATACGAAAAACATGAGATTCCTTTTGATTCATAAAATATAGCTAGCATCAAAAAATTGAACTATGCAAGCATACGTTGCACTCCAAGAAAAGTATTCCATTTCGCTGACAAAGATAAATAAAGAGTACAATCTCATAAGCACTTTAAGGCTGCTCATGGCACTAGTATTCGTAACTAGCCTCGTCCTTTATGTCCCTTCTGAATCGACTCCTGCACTGATTTGTATGCTGTTTTCATTTGTCGCTTTCTTTGTTTTGATCAAGATCCATCAAAAACTTGTTTGGAAGAAAAACCTCACCAAAGCACTACTCAGTATAAATGAAGAAGAGCTGGCCTTTCTTAGAAGAGAGACGAACCCATTTGCTGATGGTAGTGAGTTTGTAGACCATTCGCATGGCTATTCGTATGATCTTGACATTTATGGAAAGAACTCCCTGTTTCAATACCTGAACAGAACCGCCACTTTTATGGGGAAAACAAAACTATCCGAACGATTAAACGCCATACTCCCCAATGCCTTGATTAAAGCCAATCAAGAAGCCATTCAAGAGCTTTCACAAAAACTTGCTTGGCGACAAGATGTATTGGCGCTGTCTAAGGTAAGTAGCGATGGTCAGGAAGACTTTGAACTATTGGTAAAATGGGCCTCCATGCCTGCTCCAGCTATTTCAATGGTTACACTACTTTTCTCCTATATCTCCCCTATCCTATTCTTCGCATCCCTCGGTGCGTATTGGGCTATTGATGAGGGTATTTGGGGACAAATAAGTATTCTTATATTCGTAGTCAATCTTCTGGTTTTCACAAGTCAACTCAAAACCATCAAAAAAGAAATGAATAGCTCCAGCAAGATCCATGGAGCGATCAAAAAATACAGCCGAATTATAGAAAGTATAGAAAACGAAAAATTTCACAGCTCCAGATTGCATAAACTCAAGCAAAGCCTAAGTCACAATGAAGTACAGGTTAGCAAACAGGTACAAAAGCTTGCCGCACTTTTCCACCGCATGGACAGCCTTCACAATGCACTCGGAGCGATCTTTTCTAATGGCTTTTTACTATATCACATCCATGTGTTTAGAACATTGAATACTTGGAAAAAGGAATATGCAAGCCATATACCCACCTGGTTGGACGTCATTGCGGAATTTGAAGCACTGAACAGCTTTGCCAATTTCTCTTATAACAATCCTTCTTTTGCCTTCCCCAAGTTAAATGAGCAGCACCTTATAGAACTGGAAGACGTAGGGCACCCATTGATCAAGGCTGAAACAAGGGTAAATAATTCCATAAGCTTCGACCAACACCGCTTCATCATACTCACAGGCTCTAATATGTCTGGTAAAAGTACTTTTTTGAGAACTTTGGGTGTAAACATGGTACTTGCAGGCACTGGGGCACCCATCTGTGCCAGCTCAGCCAACATTCATCCTATGGAAGTATTGGTATCCATGCGACTGTCTGACTCTTTGGAAGAAAGCGAATCCTACTTTTTTGCAGAAGTAAAAAGACTCAAAGAAATCATGGAGCGATTAGATTTTAAAACCTGCTTTGTTCTATTAGATGAAATTCTTCGGGGCACCAATTCCGATGACAAACGCAGTGGCACCATTGGTGTCATACAAAAAATGATTTCCAATAAGGCCATTGGAGCCATTGCCACACATGATTTAGAAGTCTGCTTGACTACCCAAAAACACGCAAACATTCTCAGGAACATGTGTTTCGAAGTCGAAATTGTAAACGATGACCTTATTTTTGATTATAAATTACGATCAGGCATTTGTCAAAATAAAAGCGCGACATTCTTGATGAAAAAAATGGGGATTATTTGAATTGGACAATTTGGAGTTGAGTTAATTTGAAGAAGAAAAACAAAAGGCCTTTAGCTTTTCACTTTAGGCCTTCTAATGTTTAATTAAAATACAGCGATTTCTGCCCAATGCTCAATCACATCTTTATTGAGTCTACTCTCTGTTTCCAACGTTTTTAAGACCGCACTTTCGTCGATCTTAATATCGTACATAGCCAATAAATTCACAAATCTGGAAGCAAACGCTTTTTTGCTTGCCAATTTGTTCTTCCCCCATGCAAGATCTCCAATTTTGGCTTCCAAAAACTCCTTGTAATTTTCAAAGGGATTGACATCATGATTGGGGGTATCCGATACTCCAAAATACATACGTATCATCCACCTTGTTTTCTGATCTTTAGTCAGCTCTTGATTTTCCATGCAATGAAATGTTTAAATGTGTTAATATGTAGCTTAGAAACCGTTTTGCAGAAGTATAGCTATATGATAAGTAACAAAAACTTTTCACAAAACAAGCCTAGGGTCTTTTGACATGTACGGCCTATAAACAACAAGGTTGGTGTTTATTATTATAAATATTTCCCGCATTTTGCACTTAAATAGGTGCATTAGGCAAATCTTGCTCACATTTTCCATAAAATTTCAACCTTTCCCGACATTAAGCACTCGTCAAAGATGCGATAGCGTATATATTAATCCGAATTCGGGATAAGGAACTAGTTATGAACCGATGCTCTGCGGGCGGCAAGCGCAGGAAAGGTGTGAAATCTAGCCGCATGGACAGAGTGGGGTGAGTTTGTGCGCAAAATGCGGCTAGA
>CAMFLX010000162.1 GCA_945957555.1 uncultured Cytophagales bacterium | reverse complement strand
TTTTTCCTATCATTTCGTCTCGCTACAAAGTCTAATGCTTAATCTGGGTTTAAATTATAATGAGGATTTTGGAGCCGAAATTTGTGTAAGATTTTCTGTACTAAATTGAGCTCAAATTTTGACTAAAAATTCTCAGGATGATGAATCGTTGGGTGCGATACATTTCTATTGAGATTTTGGGATTAAATTATCAAGTCTTGGGGTTTGATCAAGAGAATCTTTAACAAAGCTAATGTGATATTCATTGTCTTCGGTTTCTGAATCGCCATGGGTTTCACCCTGTGGACTAAAAACAAAAATCAAATTTGGCTTTACCAAAAAGTAATAGCGAGCTTCTTGTAAAGAATTTGAGGTGCAACCGCTCAAATCATTAGAAAATGCTTAGGGCACTGTGCTGATTCTAAGGTTAGAGGCGAGGAGCACAAGGAAACCCTTGCGCTGTTGGCAGAAGCTCAAAGGAAACCAATACGCCTTTTTCACGTATTTTTAGCCAAATAATTTTTTATACCCAGAACAATGAAACAAATCTTAACTGTTGCGGTACTTTGTCCACTCTTGTTTTTTTCCTGTAATAACACAGCAATCGAAAACAAAGAGTCAAAAGATACCTTGGCTCAAAGTGCAAAAGATACAACTGCTGTGGTGCCCAAAGAAGCAACAGTGGTTTCTGCGATAGATACTGCAAAAAGCGACCCCGTAGAGGAACCCAAGGAAGAAGGACAAGCTGATATAGGTCCTGAAAATTTTGACTACACTTATGAAGGGACGATCAATGGTACCATCAAAGTTAAGGTAAATATATTTCAGTACAATCGCGAACTCAAAGCCCGTGCGGTCTACCTCAGCAGTAAGAAGATCATTGACATGGATGCGGTTTATCCCTCAGTTGGGCATTTTGAACTCACCGAAAAAATAAACGGTAAAGCTACAGGCGTTTGGAAAATAGCAGCAGATGAAGAGGATGTTCTCTCTGGGACTTGGACTGCCCCTGATGGAACCCACAAAATGCCTGTAAGTTTAGCGATGTCTCCTGAGGATTTTGATAGCTTCCTCCCCGCAGGAGAGGTAAGGACGGGATACTATAAATACATAGACAAAAACGAAGACGAAGAGACCAAAGAGGAATTTCCAATTAACTTTTCGGAAGAACTGTATGTGAAAAACATGTCTGGGAGTTCCATCTTAATAGACCTTTATATCCAAGGGCCTCCTCCTGGTGCTCATGTAGGGATGCTCAACGGTATCGCTCATAAAGTGGGCCAAAACTATATATACAAAAACGATGAGGGCTGTGAGATTACCTTGACCTTTTCTGGAAATACAGTAGGCCTGAGCCAAAAAGGAGCAGATGTTGACTGTGGCTTTGGTGCCAATATTGGAGCGTTTGGGACCTTGAAAAAATCAAATCCTTGAGCCTCTGGAAAATTATGAATTATAAGTTTTGAATGTTTAATTTCCTTTTTGGAATGTTTTCCACGAAATGCCATGCAAGAATCTTGACTGTTGTTGGCTTCCACCGATGGTCAAAAAGCAAAAATTAAATAGCCTTTACCCAGCTGTGCTGGAGTTATAAATGTTAAGTTTCGAGTTAATGATTGAAAAACCTTGGAGCCGCCTTGCTATAACCTGATAAGATCTAATTGATTTTCTTTTGTTCAAAATAGGGACATGAATACTAGAAATAATGCTGAACCGCTTTGCTTTTAAATAAAAGTTAAATTTTTTTTGTAACGATTTACATATGGCTACATCTAAAAATACAAAAGACGACCAATAATGAACAAAAGAATTTTATTGTTATGCTTGCTTTGGGGGAATATAACACTGATCTGGTCACAAATAGGAAATGACACAACTGCATTTAGGATTAAATTTTTAGCCCAAGATTCTGTAAGGAGGAGAGATTCAACCATATATAAGAATTGTATAAAAGTGCAGACGCTGTCTTATATTGCCTACAGAAATCAGCAGATAACCTATGAAAGAAAACTTCTAAAACGAATCAGTACCGAGCTATCCATAGGCTTGTCAGAAGTGGATGATTTTGTGCTTGATTCGGATGATTCTGCCTTTTATGAGGTGGAAAAACATACAATGGACTATAGAACGATGCAGCTCGTTCCTAATGTTCTGGTAACAGTTAAATATTATTTCAAAGAAGTCTTTAAAGGTTTTTCTGTGGGTCCAGTATTTGGCTACAGGCCCATGAAAAGCAAATACTATAATCCTAATACTCAATTGAGCTACCAAGAGCGCTTTAGTTATACTGATGTAGGGGTGCAAGGAGCCTATATGGTTCGATTTTTCAAAAAGAGACGTGTATCTATTGAGATTTTTTTTCAAGGAGGCTTTAGGAATATTAAAAACGATTATATCTCGCTTGATGCCTTTGCAAAGGAGAAAGTGACAAAAAATAATTATAATTCTGTATTCGTAACCTTTGGTGTTAGCGTAGGTGTAGTGTTTTAATGTGATGATTATGAGAAAACTAATTTGGTGTATATGTATGCTCTGTTGTCTTTATGGTATGGGCCAGAGGGTGAGTGTTGGAGAGGTTCTTGCCAAGAAATATAAACAAAAGAAGCTGAAGTTTTGTGTGGAAAAAGGAAAGGTCTATGTGTTGAATACCGAAAATCGTCTCCGCTATATCCTCGATATTTATGATAAGGAATTTATGCGCAACAGCAAGACCATAGAATTGCCCAAACTGGATTATGATTTTGTAAAAGCGTTATCGATAAATGTTGTCAACGATAAACTGTGTTTATTTGTGAAGGCGACCAATAAGTTTGAGAGTAAAACAGTTTTTTATGCCATTCATATGGATTTAAAGGCTCCCGATCGTACTTGGCAAGCCAAAGAAATGAAATACAGTATCAAAAAGGATTATCATAAGTTAGACAACGAGTGTATTGCCATAAATACGAGCAAAAACATGATATTTATGATTCAGTCAACACCTATTAAATCAAAACAGCATAAAGAATTGGTAGTAGGTGCTTATGATACTGACTTTAACTTGTTGTATGATATGGATCTGTATGCGGAAGAAAATATTTTGTATAATGATATGCAGTTTGATAACAAAGGTAATTTTTACATCCTACAGGAGCATACAGACAAGGCCTCGGACCTTAAGAAAAAGAGCTACTATACGATTAGGCAATATCTTTGGGAGACAAATGAATTCAAAACGCATACAATAGCCTTGCCAGATGCATATATTTCGAGTGTCAAATATGCATTTAACAGTAATGATGAGCTTATTGGGAGTGCTTATTATGGAATGGATAAAAAGGGGAATATTGATGGGGTCGTAAGTTTTAAATTGATGAATTCAGCGCAAGGACCCCTCCTTAAGATGTTTAACAGGAAGGTTTTTGGCGATGAAATTAAAGGAGATTTACTGAGTGCAAGGGACTATAAAAATAACAAATCGCTGAAAAACTATAGGGTGCAGAAAGTACTGAGTATGAACGATAGTACATTTGTAACGATTGGTGAATATGTTAAGGCTGTGAAATCTGGCGGTGGTGGAGGGAGTGTCGGATATCACGGTTCAGGAGGGATGTCGCATGCGGGTGGTTTTGGGACCTACGGGGGGAGTGGTGGTGGTTTCTCTGTTTATTCTGGGGGCAATAATGTTTATGTTGGAGGTGGCTCAAGTTTGGAATATGAGAAGAAAGACATCCTCGTTCATTGCACTTACAATAGCGGTAACTATAGCAGGCCTCAATATATTGCCAAAAAACAAAAAAGAGATGACAAAAATGTTGGTGTAAAGTGCTACGTGAAAAATAACCAAGTACATATACTTTTCCATTATTTAGATCTAAACAACAACATGAATATCTTAAAACAAAAGCCAAAAGATCTTAAGGAGGCTTGCCACAAAGGCCATAAAATGAAAGTTTTGGTGGATTGTGTAGTCGATGTAAAAGGAATCAAAAGTTATAAGATTATAGACAGATTCAAAAAAATAGATGATGAGAAATGGCCTATAAAGGATCTGTATGAAGACCTTGACCAAGAAAACAATATTTTTTTATTTAAAAATGAAGACTCTAAAAAATTTGGCCTTGTAAAAATTGAGTTTTAACCTAAAATCATACTATGTTTGCCTTGGACATTTCTGTGTTCAGATTTAACAAGGCAATTTCCATTGGAAATAGGTGACATTATAGAGGGTTGCAAACGGAAAAACATTAAGGCGCAGGAGCTTTTGTACAAAATGTACTGTGCCAAAATGAAGAAGGTCTGTTTGCGTTATGCTGATAATGTCGAAGATGCCAAAGATATCCACCAAGAAGGCTTCATAAAGATTTTTGAAAACATTAAGGGGCTCCAGACCGTTGCTTTTGTAGAAACCTGGATGGTACGAGTATTCATAAATACTGCTTATGAACATTATCGGAAAAAGAAAAAGCATGACTTTGTGTTCCAGTCTGAAAAGATAGAAGACGAGGGAAGCTCGTTTTCAGAAGAGGAAGATAGTACTTATTCTATACTGGTAGATCAGCTCTCCGCATCAGAGATTATGGATATCGTGAATTCGATCCCTTACCCATATCATCTTGTATTCAAATTGTTTTACTTTGATGGTATTGGTCATAAAGAGATTTCCGAATTATTAAATCTTAAGGAAAATAATTGTAGAATTATCCTGCATCGGGCAAAAGGAATGCTAAAGGATATATTAGAAACGAAAATAAGTAAAATGAGTATAGACCAGCGCAAATAATGGCAGAGCGATTTATACATAAAATGGTGGATAAGTTCAAGCAGCTTGATACGGTAGATACAGCAGAATCTTCCGTAGATCAAGACTGGCAAGAACTGTTGCCTTCTGTAAAAAGGAGCAATTTCTACTCGTTTTCTGTATCTAATTTTAATATCTATTATTTGGTTGCAGCCACTACATTGGTTGTCGGTGGGGTGGTTGCTTATATGTCTCTTAAACAAGAGATAAAGCCCAGTAATGAGAACGAAAAGCTCAAACGGTATGATACTACTGAGGTGAGGGCACCTTACCAGCCAGTTGAAAGCAAGTCAGACACATTGGTATTGACAGTGCCCAAAACTGATGTACCACCTACTAAGGTAAATGAAATAAAACCTGTGAAAGCTTCAATTGTAGTTCCTTCGGAAACGGTGTCACCGGATCCCCAAGCTCCAGAAGTATTGCCACAAGTTGCTGATGTGGAAGATAAAGTAGATGCTGTAGAAAAAGTGTTGCCTACTATAGAGCAGAAACGAGATTCTGTATCGGTAGAACCACCTAAGGATGTTACAAGTCCTATATCTGCTCCCCCTAGGCGAGTGCAAAACAATAAGCGGAAATTTAAAGTATTGAAGGATACCGTTGAGGTAATTGATAAGAAAAAGTAAACCCTACTTATTTGCTAGCTAATATTGATTATTAAAGTTTGGGCTAGATGTTGCTTGTTGCCATTCTTTTGTCTTTCCGCAATTGATAGTTTATATACCTGATTTTTGTGGAAGAGGTTGATCTCATGCGCGCTTTCCTGATCGTGATTGGAATAGTGCTCATCATGCGCTTATGTGTCCAACGCTCAAAACAAAAAGAACTTCTAAACGGTGTCTAGAAGTTCTTCTGAAAAATAAGCTAAGTTGTATGGTGGGGATTAGAGCTTTACATCATCGGTGGCGAAAATATATTTGAATGATACATTTTTAAGCGTCATTTTGGGGACATCATTTGCATCATATAAAATTGCGCTCAATGTACCCTTTACCTCGAGGGCACTGCTCCCTAGGTAGGTAGTAGGGGTCACAGATTTGATCTCAATAAAGTTGTCGTCGCTTAATGGACCAGTTTTAGAATTATAATAGACGTCTTTATTGTTGAGAAAACCATAATAAGTGATAGCAAATCCATTAAAATCCCTGTTACCAACAAGTGAACGCTTTCCAATTGGGAAATAAGCCTTGAATTCTTCGTAAGTAATTGAAACTTCGTCCGTACTTTTTACTTCTTTTAGATTTCTATCTATTGTAAATCCTTCACTACTAGTTGCATGTAAATCATATACCTCACAGTCAAAGCCATGATATACGAGGTAGTTTGTGCCATCGTCATCAGCATGTGAAGAGTTATTGGTTTCTATGCCAAATTTAGTGTTGGATACATCAGAGCTTACAAACATAAGTTTGTCTTTGCCATCGACGGTCCCTTGGAAATAAGCGATACTTTTTTCCAAATCCGGTGGAGTGGTGTTGTTTGATGTTTCAGGCGATACGTCTTTCTTTTTAGAAGCGCAGCCAGTTACAAGTAGCGCTATGATCAGCACTTTACTTAATTTACTCAGGTTCTTTTTTTTCATTTTTTTCATTTTATGGTATTTTGATGTAGGAATATTGAAATGTTACAAAAAAAAATAGGTTAAAAGGTAAAGATTTTAGGGGGCGGACGGAAAAGTAGGTTTAGATTATTGCTAGACGCCAAATGCTTAAAGATTTAAGAGTCACATCACACATGTTAAACCAAAAAAAATCAATAGAAATTTATTGCGACCCACAATTACTTCATTCTGAGAATTTTTCATCAAAATTTGAGCTCAATTTAGTCCACTAAATTCTTACACAAATTTCGACTCCAAAATCCTCATTATATTGCAATTATGAATCTCATAACAATGTCTATTGAGTTTTTCGGGTTAAAAACACGTATAAAATGCCACACAAAAACATAGGAAAACAAATGGCTGAGGAGCTTCATCAATACTATCTGAATAAGGAAGAGCCTAACAAGAGTTGTTTGCTGGCTTTGCGAAGCATTATTCTAGAGCAGGATGTACACATTACTGAAACACGAAAGTGGGGGATGCCCTGCTTCTGCTATAAGAAAAAGATGTTTTGCTACTTATGGACTGACTCAAAAACAGATAAACCTTATATGCTGATGGTGGAAGGGAGGCATCTGGAGCATGCCGAATTGGAACAAGGCGACCGTTCGAGAATGAAGATCTTGAGGGTAGACCCAGACAATGATTTACCGCTGGAAACCATTGTAAACATTTTGCAGAAGGCATTGGACCTGTACAGGACTGGGCTCATTAAGATCAAGGAATGAGGGGTGTGAGGGTAGCCCGAAACAATGATCTACGCATATGGGAGACAAGTAGTGAGCCACAGCTCCTGTAAACGGAACGATACACTTGCAAAGTCCTGAGCAAATGTACCATAGATTTGTTTGATTTATGAAGAAATAGTTTTAACATTGTTTATAGAATTTAAAATTATATATCAATTGCTGATATGTTAAATATTCAACTTAATCGTTTAGGTACATTTATGATGACAACAAGACTCATTTCATTTATAATCCTGATATTTTTTACAGGGTTATCGTTTGGACAGACCGAAACTAAAAGCACGATCTACTTTGCCTCTAATAAGGCAAGTCTTGATGAGGAGGCGACACAAAATCTAGACAGTTTGGTTCAAGGTTTAAAGTTATATGCAGACTTTAAATTATCGCTTACAGGACATACTGACGACATTGGTTCAAATCAATTCAATGATCGTCTCTCCTGTCAAAGAGTTATCGCTGTCCAAAACTATTTGATAGCAAAAGGTATAGCGGAATCCAAAATCAAATTTGACACATTTGGTGAAAGAAAACCAATTGTATCCAATGATTCGGACAAAAATAGAGGACAAAACAGAAGAGTAGAGGTAGTACTTTCTGAATTGCAATTAGCCAATAAGATTACAGACACTGTGAAACCTGAATTAGTTATTGATACCGTAAAAAGTACGATCATCACTCAAGAAAATGGCGTAATCATTGACTACGGAAAGTTTAGTGCTGGCAGCGTAAACGTAAAGCTCATACGAAATACGGAAGAAATGGAGGCTAAGAATATTACAACCATGACGACAGGTGGCAATGTACTGGCATCCAACATTATTTTTTGTGTGGAACGTATGTCTAATTATGCCGATTGTATATTAAAAGAACCTATTACTATTTATATTCCAATAAGCAGCAATCCATTTTGCAGATCAGCCGATGTGAAATTTTATAATGCAGATAGTACCTCAGGTTCTATAAGATGGAAAGAAATTACGCCTGATTTTAGTATAGAAACTAGAGAAGGGAAAGAATATTTTGTGATAAGTACAACGAATATATGTATACCGTTTAAGAACTTTGATTGCCCTTGTCTTAACGTTTTAGAAACAACTGTAAAACTAAAGCCAAGAAAATATAGGCTTAATAATGTGCGAGTGATCTATAAATCTGCAAATGCACTACTCGAAGGTTCGGAGATCAATAAAAGATTATGGTCAATACAGCTGTTAGACAGGTTTGACAAGACGGAAACAACAGTCAAAATCAAATATTCAAACAAAAGGAAGAAGGAGTTTATGTTTGAAGCCCTGTTAAGTAACATGACTCAAGACCCAAAAGGAAACATCATCGTAAAGAAAAAAGATCTAAAAAAGAAATAACCGAGCAAGCCCACATCTGCTCCTCAAAGAGTCAAGACAGCAGGCCGAAAGCATAAGGCTTTAAGCCTTATGCTTTCGGCTTTAAGCCTCACTTAATACTTAACACTTACCACGTTACACATACCACGTACAACGTACCACGTTTAAAACTTCGAAATCTTTATGTTTTTGGAGCGTTCGCCCTGTTTTACCTCTACGATATAAATGCCAGGCTCCAGTTCAGCAACATCTATTTTCTCCACACTTTGGCCTTTTAAAACAATTCTTCCAGACTCATCAGAGATTGCGTATTCCCAATTGTTTGTAAGTCCTGTAATATATAGCGTATGGGTTACAGGGTTGGGGTAAATCGAAATGTCTTCTATTGTAAAGCCATCATCAGCCCCAGTAACCACCACTTGTTGTACCACATGTACTGTAATGGAAGACCTAGGGCTTTCACAACTATCTGTAGCTGTAACATAATAAACAGTAGTACCTACTGCGGAGGTGCTTGGGGTAGGTGCAGTAGTATTGGCAGTACCTTCAGACTCTGTGGTATACCAATTCAGGTTTGTTCCTGTAGCAGTCAGTTGTTTAGCTACATCGCCTAGCTCATAAGTTATACTTGCTGTAACTGATGGAGCAGGGGTGGAACAACTATTACACTCACTCACAGTGATATTGGAGTTTCCTGTACTCATATATTCTTCGGTGGCCATGATTTGGTATTCCCAAGTGCTGCCTAGGTTCATTCCTACCTTCTTCCACGCAGCTACATGGTTAGCAAAGGTGATAGTTCCGCTCGATCTTTTTTGTGTTCGGACACTCCAATACTGCTTATAATTGGCGATTCCTATCATGGTTAGTTGGTTGGTTCGTGTGAGCTCATATATCGTATAGGTGCTTCCATCGCTTATGTAAGTACCTTTTGCTGCGGTTACAGTTCCAGGTGGCGTCCACTTACCATAGTTTTCGCATACATAATATTCTATTAAATCGTTTCTTGTCCATCCATACAAACTCAAAAAGCCATTGTTTCCAGCATTGAAACTCCCGGCAAAGCAGATTACTCTATCAGCTTTGCCAGTGGCCCAACCTTTCCCTGCGATAAAATTGCCCACATTATTCGATGTAGTACTGTAATTACCTGCAGGCCCGAGCGTCATAGAGGCAGAGCCTTGGCTGTTATCGTTCCAAAAGGAATAGAAAAAGCCATCATGAGTGCCTTGGGTATTCGTGGTGACAGTCTGTGCACTAGACTGTAGTGTTGCAAATAGCATTGCGGACGAAAACACTGCGTACGACAGCATCTTCCATCCATTTCTGGATAGTAGTCTTATAATCATAAGTATATAATTTTATTAAATTTATCTATGGTACTAAAATAGGGGAAAATTATGTCATATCTTAGAAATGGCCTAGTTAATGTTTGTGACTTTGTGATGGATGTCTTCTGTGAGTAGAGTTAGCGCTGCTTTCGCGAACTATTCAATAGATTGAGCAGGCCTGGTGTTGGATTCTTTGAAAGGTTTTTACTGGCTAGTTAAAGGTATAAAAGAGGCGATGATTAGTTTCGGCGATACTCGAAGCATTTGAGGATGATAGGGAGATATGGGCTCATTTAGAACTTAACCAAATTCATAGCAACTGTTTCTAATTTTTCTTATTTTTGCATTTAAGTACAACAAAAGAATATTTATGTATAAGAGTCTAATTAAAGTTGCCCTCCTTGGGCTAGTGATAGATTGTTTTGTTTCATTTTCCCAAATAAAGACCGTTAATATGCCCGTAACTGGGGGAGGAACACTTACAGCATGTAGTGCCAAAGTATATGATGGGGGAGGTAAAGGTAATTATACGATTAACAATAATGGCTATTTGACTATTTATCCAGAAGTTGCGGGTAATTATATAACCCTAAAATTAGATACCTGTTTGTTGGCAAATAGTAGTGATTATCTAGCAATTTATGATGGCACTTCAACCTCAGCTAAATTGATAGGGAAGTATGCAACTCCTAAAAATGAGATTTTGTGTGCTACTAATGCTTCAGGGGCATTGACCTTGAGTTTTTATTCTAGCTCAAAAGGTGTAAGTGATGGTTTTGTAGCGACTGTTTCATGTGTTTCTAATTATATTAAGCCCGATTTAAGTGCTGTTTTACAAAGTAATTCACTATTGACATCAGGTTCTTCTGTTGATTTTTACTTAGAAATAGACAACTCCAAGAATCTTATTTCCAAGGATCCAATAGCTTATGCAGATGTCAATAAGGTATCTATATACCTTTCTGGAGATCCTAGTACCTCAATTAATGAAACCGCGGATGTTAAGTTGTGGGAGTATTATGTGCCTACTATTTTGGGTAACGGTAGCTTTTCAATATATACAAAATTAAATCTGCCAAATACATTTCTTGGGGTTTATTACTTAAAAGTTTATGTAGACTCTGACAATCAAATTTCAGAGGCCATAGAATCAAATAATATTTACGTTAAGGAGGTCAAGATTCTAGCTACTGCTAAGTTTCCTGATTATGCCATAAGTGAGGTAAAGACGATATTGCCCATTGTGGTGAAGGGAAGCTCTCTTAACGTTTCCACAAAAATTCACAACAAAGGTTTTGATTATGGTTTGTCATACGATTTGGAGTACTTTTTGTCTAATGACGCCATGTGGGACTCTAAGGATATTTCTCTCGGAAAATCTTCTATTTTTGGGCCTCTTGCTTCGGATTCACTGATTAATACTAAAGAGTTGTTACTGCCAAGCAATTTGACCTATGGTGCTTATTTTCTGATTGCGATTGTTAATGGCAATAGCACAGTTCAGGAACTCAACAATGATAATAATTCTTCAGTTTTTAAGTTCTCCTATATACCTCCAGCAATGGATCTACAAATAAAGCGTGTCACAAGCCCAAAGATTTTTCCATTGTTCTACACATCAGCATTTAATATAAAAGTGGAGGAAGAAAATCCAGGGATGATTATGGCAGATCAACATTATGTTGGTGTTTATTTGTCAAAAGATTCAGTGTGGGACTCCAAAGATGTTTTTTTAAATGCGGCAACGGTAAATAGCATTAGTGCCAAACAGATTATATCTCATTCCATTAGTGCTAGTCTTGGCAGCAATACAGCAATCGGAGAATACTATCTTATTGCCGTCGTTGACCATACGAAGTATATATCGGAGATAAACGAAAACAACAATAGCAAGGCCTTGAAAATCGAAGTCGTAGCAAACACTAGGGATCTAACTCTAAATGGATTTACGGTCTCCAGTTCAGCTTGCGTGGCTGGAAATATGATTTCAGGAATTGCTTATGAGTATAATAAAGGAAATACATATACTTCGAATTATGAATTTGGATGTTATTTGTCTAAGGATACACTTTGGGATGCTTCAGATGTATTGTTGGCAGAGAAAAAATTACTAAGTATTGATG
>CAMFLX010000161.1 GCA_945957555.1 uncultured Cytophagales bacterium | reverse complement strand
CTTTATACCCAGCTCTTTCAGCAGTGGTTTCTATCAAACGACCAATTTCGGCAATGCGTACCCCTATTTTTATATTTTGAATGGCTAAGGAAAGAATCTGCTTGGAGGCATTCACCAAAGGTTTATGATTGTGGATGTCTTTGCCCAACACAAAGGAACCACCGTTGTCAGACCAAAAGCCATCCATCTCTGCGGAAACGTCAATATTAATCAAGTCTCCTTCTTTAAAAATCTTTTCTTTGGTGGGAATACCGTGGGCTATTTCATGATTCAAACTGATACAGGTCCAACCAGGAAAGTTATAAGTAAGGCGTGGCGCAGATTTTGCACCAAGCGTGCTGAGCAGCTTGCCCCCATATTCATCTAGTTCCCAAGCGCTCATACCTGGCTGGGCATAGGCCCTCATCTGTTTTAGGGTATTGGCTACGGCATCGCTGATTTTTTGCATGCCTAAGAGTTCTTTTTCTGATGTGAGCGACATATAAGCTTATGGATTAAAATTAGGGAGCTTTTCCCTTTAGTATTTCGATGAAGTTTGAATTTTAAATTTAAAACTAGTCAAAAGTGGTGATTGTAACAATTATTTACATAAAATCATACTTTTGATCATGCCTGTGGACCATTTGCTCGATTTCGATGGTAGGGTTTTGTCCAATCTTCTATTTTTTTGTAATTTCGCAGAATTAATATTTTTATATTTTATGGGTAAAACGTTATTCGAAAAGATTTGGGACGCACATGTCGTGCACAAACAGGAAGGCTTTCCTGATGTATTGTACATCAACACACATTTTATTCACGAAGTTACCAGCCCTCAGGCTTTTGACGGACTGCGTAAAAGGAACCTGCCTGTTTTTCGAGTAAACAAAACCCGCGCTACTGCTGACCATAACGTACCTACCAAAGACCAGCATTTACCAATTAAAGAGGCACTTTCTCGTCACCAAGTAGAAATGTTGACCAAAAATACCAAAGAGTTTGGGGTAGAGCTGTATGGTTTGGGGCATCAGTACCAAGGTATCGTACACGTAATTGGGCCAGAACTGGGCATCACGGTTCCTGGTATGACTATAGTTTGTGGTGATTCTCACACTTCTACACACGGTGCTTTTGGGTGTATAGCATTTGGGATCGGAACCTCCGAAGTAGAGATGGTCATGGCAACACAATGTATCTTACAATACAGGCCAAAGACCATGAAGATTGAGATCAATGGTAAATTGGCAAAAGGAGTTACTTCTAAGGACATTATTTTATACATCATCACTCAGATTTCGGCTGCAGGTGCTAATGGCTATGCGGTAGAATTTGCAGGGGATACCATTCGCTCACTTTCTATGGAGGCGCGTATGACCATCTGTAACATGAGTATCGAGATGGGTGGTCGTTGTGGCATGATTGCTCCTGACCAGATCACATTCGACTATGTAAAGGGTCGTGAGTTTGCGCCTAAAGGTGCAGACTGGGATAAGGCCGAAGCGTATTGGAAGACATTGTACAGCGATGCTGATGCACAATATGATAAAGTATATAGTTTCAAGGCGGAGGATATTGATCCTTGGTTAACTTATGGAACCAACCCTGGTATGGGAGTAAGTGTAAAAGGTTTGATTCCTAAAGTGGAGTCGATAGCGGCCAACGAACAAACTTCTTACAAAAAAGCACTTGAGTATATGGGTCTTGAGGCGGGTTCTAAATTGGAAGGCAAAAAAATCGATTACGTATTCATCGGTAGCTGTACCAACTCTCGCATGGAAGATCTTCGTGCGGTAGCAGAGTTTGTAAAGGGCAAGAAAAAAGCTGAAGGCGTAGAAGTATGGATCATTCCTGGTTCGAAGCAAGTAGAAAAAGCAGCGATTGCAGAAGGATTGGACAAGATCTTTGCAGAAGCAGGTTTTGAACTTAGAGAGCCTGGCTGTTCGGCTTGTTTGGGGATGAACGAAGATAAGGTGCCTGCTGGCAAGTATTGTATCTCTACTTCCAACCGTAACTTTGAAGGCCGTCAAGGTCCAGGTGCGAGAACACTTTTGGCAAGTCCTTTGATGGCCGCTGCGGCAGCTGTGACAGGTAAGATCACTGATGTAAGGGAAATGATTTAAGAAGTGTCGAGTTTTGGATGTTGGGTTTTAGGTTATAAGCTTATATGAGATTCGAAGAATTAGACTTGTCAAAGACATATACGTACGCCGACTATCTTACTTGGCGTTTGGATGAATATGTGGAATTGATCAAAGGAAAGGTTTTTAGAATGACGCCAGCACCTACCAAAACGCACCAGACCATCAGTTCTAATATTTTAAGTGAAATTGGTCACTACTTAAAAGGACAGAAATGTAAAGCTTTTCACGCACCCTTTGACGTGAGATTGCCCAATAAAAGGAAATCTACTGAAAAAGAGATCATTTCAGTGGTGCAACCTGATATTTGTGTAGTTTGCGATCCTGCCAAGTTGGACGAAAGAGGCTGTTTGGGTGCTCCAGATCTGATTGTAGAGATCCTTTCTGTAAGTACCCAGAAAAAAGATCACGACGAGAAGTATCACCTTTACGAAGAAAATGGTGTAAAGGAATACTGGATCGTATCGCCTAGCGATAAGTCTATTTCTGTTTACGAACTGAAACATAAAAAATTCGAATTGAGGGAAAACATCGATGCGGTCTTCAACACAAAAGATGTACAAGTTGGGATTTTTCCCGAGTTGATTTTGAAATACGACGATATATTTAATATGTAGTTTTGAATGTTGGGTTATGATTCATTAATAGCTTGATAACCCATAATTTTTAAAGTAATAAAGAGATGAGTAAAAAAACATTTAGCAAATTAGTCTCGGGCATAGTGCCTGTACAAATAGACAATATCGATACCGACCAGATCATTCCTGCGAGGTTTTTAAAGGCAACAACACGTGAGGGTTTTGGTGAAAACCTGTTCTGTGATTGGAGAAAAAATGCCGATGGTACCGAAAAGGCAGACTTTCCATTGAATCTTGCGAAATATAAGGGCAATAGAATCCTTGTAGCAGGTAATAATTTTGGTTGTGGTTCTTCCAGAGAGCATGCCGCTTGGTCCATTGTAGACTATGGCTTTGACGTGGTGGTTTCTTCTTTCTTTGCGGATATCTTTAAAGGCAATGCATTGAACAACGGTCTTTTGCCAGTACAGGTAAGTCCAGCGTTTTTAGAGAAAATCTTTGCTGCGGTGAATAAAGATGAAAAAGCACAATTGGAGGTAAACCTTGAAGAGCAAAGCATCAAGATCGTGGCTACGGGCGAGTTTGAGAAATTTGACATCAATGCTTATAAAAAAATGTGCTTGAGCAATGGCTTTGATGATATCGACTACATCTTGAGCCTCAAACCTCAGATTGAGACTTACGAAAAATCAAGAGCGTTTAATTTTTAATCGTCTAAGACTTAACGCTAAATGCTTAAGGCGTTTGGCGTTAAGCTTTAGGCTTTAAAGCCTTCTTAAGTGTACAAATCATTATTAAAACCATTCTTCTTTCGTTACGATCCTGAGAAGGCGCACTATATGGTGTTTGACCTGACTCGGTTTACATTGAAGATCCCAGGTATGAAGACTGTATTCAGAGCCTTGTTTTCATACAAAAGTCCCAAATTAGAGCGTGAGCTTTTCGGTCTCAAATTCAAGAATCCAGTGGGTTTGGCTGCAGGATTGGACAAAAACGCAGTGTTGATTCACGAGTTGGACTGTCTTGGTTTTGGTTTTGTAGAAATCGGAACCGTGACGCCACTCCCACAGGCAGGTAACGATAAACCTCGTCTGTTCCGTTTACCCGAAGATGAAGCGGTGATCAACCGTATGGGTTTTAACAACGACGGTATGGGGGTGATCGTGGAGAGGCTTAAAAACAGACCCAAAGGACTCATTGTCGGAGGGAACATCGGCAAGAACAAAGTTACACCCAACGAAAACGCTACTGATGATTATGTGAAGTGTTTCAATGCTTTGCATGACTATGTAGACTACTTTGTTGTGAATGTAAGTTCTCCAAATACACCGGGTCTTCGTGCGCTTCAAGACAAAGAGCCTTTGATGCAGTTGTTGCAGACTTTGAAAGATTTGAATGCGACTAAAGCTAAGCCTAAACCGATCTTACTTAAGATTGCCCCAGATTTGACCAATGAACAATTGGATGATATTGTAGAGATTGTTTTTACAACTAAGATAGATGGGGTAGTGGCAACCAATACAACGATTGCTCGCGAACCATTGACTACTGAAAAGTCTAAAATTGAAGCCATTGGAATGGGAGGATTAAGTGGCAAACCTGTAAAAGAAAGAAGTACAGAAGTGATTCGTTATTTGTCGCAGAAGTCCAACAAACAAATTCCCATCATTGGTGTAGGAGGGATCTTCACCGCCAAAGATGCCAAAGAGAAACTTGATGCTGGTGCTAGCTTGGTGCAAGTTTACACGGGCTTTATCTACGAAGGGCCGAGTATCGCTAAAAATATCTGTAAGGGGCTGTAAATAGCCCCTTTTTTATGTATATACTATGATGCGAAATATATTTGAGATAGCTATATTCCAAGGATTCCTTTTTGAAAGTATTATCTGGCTATTTGCACAGTATTTTACAAGGGAACAATTTCGTAATACAATTGACGAAATAGACCTCTGCTCAATCTTTATCATCAAGTGGGTTGGGATTGTTAGTTTGGTAACTTTGAGTTATAATATGTATGAATTCTATATTTCAGAGTCCGAACATTATAATTTTTATAATCAAATCTTTGGCCCGTATTGGTTTGCATTTTGGCGCTTTCCCGTATTCCTTTTTTTAGTTCAATTATTGTGGTTTTCTAAATTAGGTCAATCGAAGTTGTTTCGGTTTGTTATTATTATAATCTTAGCACTGGTACTATACTTGGAAGATATAACTATTTTTTTGACATCCTTACATCGAGATTATTTGCCTAGTTCTTGGCGAGATTATTATGGAAGTCTTTCCATCATTCATATTTTGATCAAGTGGCTACTATTTCCTTTATTGTTGACTTTGGCTTATATTGCTAAAAGGAAGAAACTTATTAAAATATAGTCTCCATGAAAAATCATAGCCGTATCTCCCGTTTGTTGCATATTTTGGTATTCGTGTCATTTCTAACTCCGTTCTTTTTTGTGGCTTGCGAACATGTGGAGGAAGCCCCTACAACCTTAGATTCTGTGCATACGGAGGTAGTGACAGCTTCAGATACGATCATTCGCGATACCACCGTATCTCATGATACTCTTAGGGCTGATACGCCCAAATCTTTATTTATTGATCAGGCGGTCAGTGAAAAAAATGAAGATGGCGCGAAAGAATCTATGGCTTATCAAATTAGTAAGGAGTACCGTTTTACAAAGCCATTTTTAGTGCCTTATAAACATTCATACAGCGGTTTGGCAATATTTATTGATTCCTGTATTAATGTTCCTTTTTTTGCCATCTTTAATGCAATGTTATTTCTTATCATCTCTTTGGTGATGAAGTTTATGAAAGCCCAGACCCCTAAAATGATCTTTTTTCACTTGCTCTTGGCCTTTATTTTCTTGAGCTTGGCACGCCCCATCTCTTTTGACTGTAAAATCCTTTGGGGCTATTGGGTCTGTTTGGCTTTGTTAGGTGTGACGGCGATGTTTGATTTCTGGGTACTCATCAGTAAGAGCAAGAGGCGTAAAGCAGAACAGGTTGATTGATCTGGTTTGGTTTGGAATTTCAAAAAACACTCTATTTTTTTAAATCTCAGCCTAGATCTTCTTTAGAGCAATGTTGTTGTTTACACTTTGCTATAATTTCAACTATTCATTTCTACCGAAACTTTAACCCAGAATACGCATTAGAAATTTACTATGACAAAATGCTACCTCAAATTCATTTCGATACTCATTTTTCTTCATTCAAGCTAGACTTGCTAGCTTTTCACTCAGAAAAACTCCGTGTCTCACGACTTTTTTGTATCATTCCGTCTCGTTACAATCTCCAATGCGTATTCTGGGTTTAACGTGCGTGGTCGTCCACGAAAGGAGCGAACTGCAAGATCGATGGTTTGTGTAGCGGGGTATTGTGCGACAAATCGATCTTGTAGTTGGCTTTCGTGGTGCCTTTTCTTTTGTTACTTTTCTTTGGGCACACAAAGAAAAGTAAAGAACAACGCATACCAAGGTATAAACTTTATGGCCATACAATAATGACTTTGCTCTTAAACCCAGAATACGCATTAGAAATTTACTGCGACAAAATGCTAATCAAATTCATTTCGATACTCGTTTTTCTTCATTCAAGCTAGAACTACTAGCTTTTCACTCAGAAAAACTCCGTGTCTCATGACTTTTTTGTACCATTCCGTCTCGCCAAAACCCCAAATGCGTATTCTGGGTTAAAACAAGAGAGTGATAGGGATTTAGTGGCCCCCTAAACTGTAAAATCCTTAGTTTCTTGAGAAACTAAGGATTTTGTAATTGTAAACCGCCTGATCAAGCCTCAACTTTTGTGGCTACAGCAAGTGAGGGTTGCATTTTGGTACTCACTGCAATGCGGTTCCATGCATTGATGTGAATTATATACATGATCACTTCCGCTATTTGAGCGTCGTCCAAGACTTTTGTAGCGGCTTCATAGGTTTTCTCAGAAACACCTCCCTGGCTGATCAAGGTTACTTCCTCTGTAAGTGCAAGAATCGCTTTTTCTTCTTCAGAGAAAAAAGGGGTGTCGCGCCAAGCACTAAGTGTGAAAATTCGTTGTTCTGTTTCGCCGATCTTAAGGGCCTCTACAGTGTGCATATCTAAGCAATAGGCACATCCGTTGATCTGAGAGGCTCTCATTTTAATGAGTTGTTTTTGTTTGAGGCCTACACTGCCACCACTGCCCTTTTGGATGTGTTCGCCAAAGGCAAACATGGCTTTGTAAACATAAGGGGCTACTTTTTCGATGTCGATTCTGCTATCTTTCATAAACATTTTGTTTTGATGTTACAAAGATCGGTAGCCGTTATTTCCAAATACTTAATCTAGTTCAAGAAATGAAAACTGCATGAAAAATGTTGCTTTATAACTTGAGCATTTTAAGCCTCAAACTATTGGCCACAACCGATACCGAACTCAAAGCCATAGCGGCACCTGCGATCATAGGATTGAGCAGAAAGCCATTGACAGGATATAGGATTCCTGCTGCTATCGGAATCCCGATGAGATTATAGATAAAGGCCCAAAATAGATTTTGACGAATGCCTAGTACGATCTTTTTGGAAAGCAAGAGCGCTTTGGGCACAGCACGAAGATCAGAGGTGATCAGCGTAAGCTTAGCTACATCCATAGCGATGTCAGAGCCTTTACCCATGGCAATGCTGAGATCTGCCAGTGCGAGTGCTTCGCTGTCATTGATGCCATCACCCACCATCACCACTATTTTTCCTTGAGCTTGAAGTTCTTTCACGAAGGCAGCCTTATCTGCAGGCAATGCTTCTGCCTTGTAGTGTACAATACCTACTTGGCGTGCCACCGATGCAGCAGTTTGTGTGTTGTCGCCTGTAAACATATACACTTCAATGCCCTTACGGAGCAGTTCATCAATGGCCTCCTTGGAGCTGGCTTTTACTTTATCGGCTATGGCAATGGTGGCAAGTATCTTTTTACTATTGAAAAAATAGACCACGGTTTGTGCTTCTTGCTGCCTAGCGTTTGCCCAACTGGCCAGTTCCGTACTGATTTGCGCTTCTGAGATAAATGCTTTGTTACCAACTCCGTAAACTTCTTGTCCAACATTTGCCTTTATTCCTTTGCCAGTAATACTTTCTATCTGATCTAGGGTGATTAATTCAGCGTGCTCAGATTTACATTTCTGGATCAATGCTTCTGCTAGGGGGTGTTCCGAATGGTTTTCGAGGCTATATAGAATATCTAAAAGTGGTTTGCGTGCTGCCTCTGAATCAGCCCAAAGCCAATCGCTTACTTCTGGTTTACCTTCGGTAATGGTTCCTGTTTTGTCTAAGATTACAGTATTTACCTTATGACCAATTTCAAGACTCTCTGCGTCTTTAATGAGGATGTTGTTTTCGGCACCCTTTCCCACACCAACAATGATTGCCGTAGGCGTGGCTAAGCCCAAAGCACAGGGGCAGGCAATCACCAGAACCGTAATGGCGTTGAGTAGGGCATGGGTAAAGGCGTTTTCGCCTCCTAGCCATAACCAGATAAGGAAGGTGAGGATCGCAATGCCCAATACAACAGGAACAAATATTCCAGCGATTTGGTCCACCAATCGCTGTACCGGTGCCTTACTGCCTTGGGCTTCTTGCACCGTTTTGATGATTTGCGCCAGTAGCGTATCACTACCCACTTTTTGAGCTTTGAACTTAAAGCTTCCTTTTTGGTTGATGGTGCCAGAAAATATTTGATCATTTACCTGTTTCTCTAGGGCAACAGGTTCGCCGCTGATCATACTTTCATCCACAAAGGAATGTCCCTCTACAATGATACCGTCTACGGCTATTTTCTCACCAGGCCTTACAAGTATGATATCATCGACTTGTACTTGGCTGATGGCGATTTCTTTTTCAGTATTGCCTACCAAGATTTTAACGTTTTTGGGTTGTAGGCCCATGAGTTTCTTTAGTGCGGAGGAGGTGGTAGATTTGGCACGTTCTTCGAGCAATTTACCCAGAGAGATAAACACAATGATCACCGTAGCTGCTTCAAAATACACATGTGCATGCACGCCTCTTTGGTACCAAAATTCAGGATAAATGGTATTAAAGGTACTAAAGATAAAGGCGATGCCAGTACTTAATGCCACGAGGGTATCCATGTTGGCGGTTTTATGGAGCAGTTTTTTCCATGCGTTGACGAAAAAATGTTTGCCAAAGTAAAATAAGACAGGAGTGGTCAAGACCAAAGAAATCCAATTGCCGTATGGCATATCCATAAGGAACATGCCAATAATCACTACTGGTATCGTAAATATTGTGGCCCAAATGGTATTGATTTTGAGGCTCTCGTAGCTATTTTTTTGTGCTTGTTCTTGAATTTCCTCGGCATTTTCAGAGTCTATGACCAGATCGTAACCGATGGATCTTACTGCGTTTTGTATGCCTTGGAGGTTGATGAGGCTGCTGTCCCATTCCACTTGTGCGGTTTGGTTGCCATAGTTTACAGAAGCATCCAGTACACCCTCTGTGTTTTTGAGGATCGATGCTACGCTCACTGCACAGGAGGCGCAGGTCATTTCTAGGACTGGGAAAGATTTTTTATGAAGAGCTGCGTTCATAATTATATTGATATGATGACTGTACAAAAGTAAGAACGCGCACCGCTTTGTTCGTTATACAATTGTTAGGGAGTTTTATATGTTTTCATGGTGAAGTAGACTTATTATTAACATGAACTCGAGATAACAGACAATATTGGATTTTGTCTTAATGGCTTTGTTTTTGTGTTTTTTATGCGAAATATGTTGACTACAATTTACTCTTTGGCATGCATTGTTCTTGTACTTTTCTTTGCTCACCCAAAGAAAAGGACCAAAAGAAAGGGTGGCAGGAAAGACCAAATCTAGCACTTTTTTTTCACACAAGGCCACTCCGCCCTGTCCAAAGTGCTAGATTTCACACCTTTCCTGCTTTTGCCACCCACAGAGCCAAGACTCGCAACCAATTCCTTATCCCGAGTTGATGTTATTATCAAAGGGATTCAACAAGCCTCAAGAAATAAAGAGTTTCGGGTTCTAAGGCTTCTGGGTAGGAGAGGGCACTTATGTTCTTGGTGTATAGTAGATCAGGCAAACGCCTATGGTGATCACAATAGCTCCTATGATGTCAAACTTGTCGGGAACAAAGTTGTCGAATTTGTACGCCCATAGTAAAGACATAATGATGAAAAAACCTCCTTATGCGGCATATACCCTAGCGAAGCTAGATGATTGCCATGTAGCAACTATACCATAGAGGGCCAAAACAATGCTTCCCAAAACACCATACCATACTGGTTTGCCTTCTCTGAGCCAGAGCCATATTAAATAGCCACCGCCGATCTCACAAATGCCTGCTAGTATAAAAATTGGAATGGATTTCAATAGTGTCATCATATATCAAATGTAAACAATTTTGACCCAGATTTTACTGATGAGTATTCCTTGTCATGAATATAAACTTTCATAAAGTTGAAGTAATACTTGAAAACCTTTGAAAAATACCTAAATATAGGTATGGTTTGTATGGTCTTAGGAGTGCTAAGTTTGTAAACATTAAATAAGGATGAACTATGATTAAAAGAATACTACTTACTTTATCGTGCTCGGCTACTTTGTCGGCACAAATATGTTTTGATAGCAAACCATTGGTATACAATACCTCCAACGGCCCGAATAGTTGTGTGAAAGGAGACTTTAATGGCGATGGCAAAAAGGATTTTGCGGTGGTATGTGATAGAGACGGTTCCATCTATAGGTATTTTGGGAGCAATGCGGCAAGCTTTACCCTCAGCAAGGGAGTCTCCACTTCATCTATTGATTACCCCACTGTAGGTGATTTGGACAAAGATGGTAAAGATGATCTGGTGGTGAGCCAAGTTTTGTATAAAACGGTGAGGATTCAGTATGGAAAGAACACTGTTGGAGAGGTAAGTCTCGATTTTTCACCCTATAGAACAGCTATAGCCGATGTGAATAATGACCAAAAGCAAGATTTGATCGTGACGAGCATAGGAAGTACTGGAATTGCACAAATATTTTTGGGTAACGGAGCAGGCTTTGGTCTTACAATTACAGATACACTTTTACCGAGAGGGGTTTATGATTTATATATGAAGGATATGAATAATGATACTTTTGTGGATTTGATTACTTCCAATGTGGTATATTGGGGCGATGGCACAGGAAAGTTCAAAACCTACACTACACTTCCTGTGAATGTTGGTGTGTCCTTACTTACAGATCTTAACAATGATCTTTTGCCAGATCTTATTTATGGTCATACCGATTCGGTTGTGGTGTTGTTCAATCAAGGCAACAAGACTTTTGGCAACAAAGCTGTTAGTTTAGTGAAAGGAGAAAACAGTACTTTGTTTGAAGCAGATATGAACTCCGACGGTCATACCGATTTTTTCAAGTATTTTAGTTCTGAAGGCTTGGCTTTGTATCTAGGCGATGCCTTAGGGAATTTTACGTTTTCTGGGCAGTATCTCTTTGCCAACAATATAGCAGAAGCTACCAGTTTTGATGTGAACAACGATGCCAAGAATGATCTAATCATTGCTTTCAGGGGAATGAATGAAACCCGCGTTTACCTCAACAAGGGCACGCTGGTACCGCCTACGGTGGGTACCGATACTTTGAAGGCTTGTGAGGACGGTTCAAAATCTGTTACACCAACAGCAGTCGGTACAGGTTTACTTTGGTCTTTTCCCTTACCGATGATTGGAGTTTGGATCATCGGTGATACCTTAGCCCCCAAAGTCCCCAACTCACCAGGAACAGGGCTCAGATCTTTCTACGTAGACCAAACCGTAAACGGCTGTAGGAGTGCCGTGGCCACGGTGGTGGTTCAGGTCGACAAGTGTGCGGCTGTAGGACTCGATGATGTTGCCTTACAAAATCAGGTTGTGCTATATCCTACCTTGGTTTCAGACTTCTTACATCTAGATTTACCTAACAATGCTGCAGCTCTGATAGTGGTCTCTGATGCCAGAGGAGTGGAACAGCTGCGTGTAAGCACCTTGGGCGATATTCCTGTGAGACAGTTACGTTCGGGTGTCTATTTCGTGAAAATAGAACAGGATGGTCAAGTGGCTATGAAGCAGTTTGTGAAAGAATAAGCTATTGAATAGCGGATTTCCTTTTAGTAAATATACAAAATGGGCCTGTTCTTTAGGAATAGGCCCATTTTGTATTTAACCCAGAGTAATCATTAGAAATTTACTGCGACAAAAAGCTACCTCAAATTCATTTCGATACTC
>CAMFLX010000160.1 GCA_945957555.1 uncultured Cytophagales bacterium | reverse complement strand
ACAAAAAGATATAAGCAATACATGTTTTTCCTTATCCCGAATTGAGGTTAATTTATAATTCCAGCGCAGCTGGGATAGCACGGAAACAATTGCCTTGCTGTATTTGCCCCTCTTGCCAAAACTTACTGGAGTGCTCGATTGCCCAGTTCGATATATCTTTGTATGTAATGAGCCTTTGACTGAGGGATACGGTCGCTAAAATAGTCCTTTGTTTTGTATAAATTAAGCAACGATTCGCAACCTGCCGCAATAAACAACTGTTGCAGTTTCTCGTTTTCAAACAAATCAGAACACAGGAAATCGCTCAACGAGGTCAATGCCAAATATTGCGTGTCGGTTTTCTGCAAGCCACTGAGTTCTTCCAATCGCTTGCCTTCAGGGGTACCATTGTAGATCAAAAATAAAAAGGTACGAACGATGAGCATTCCGTTATATATACTGGCTACAAAGTACCCCACTTTTTGATCTTGGATGCGATATTCAATCAAATAATGCTGGTCTTTATCTCCCTTTATGGCCTTAATATCGGTTAATGAGAGGAACAGCCAAAAATGCATCAAGTCATCACTCAGCCCCACCCGCTCCACAAGACGGGCAAAGGCATGGTTTTGTATATACACGGGCATGGCTGCGTCATTGTTCAGGCTTAATCCTAGTTCTGAAGGTTTGATATCAATCCACTCCCTACCTCTGTCGGCAAAAGTCCAACAAAACCTATAGGCTGGCCTATTGCCACCTTCCAAGTGGATGGGTTTGCTTTCACAAGGAAGATAATGACAAATAATTTGATTGTTTAGGCCAGTACATTGGGCGTCCAAGCTCCTTACGTGTTCCATCCATATCAATTGTTTGTCGAGCTTGGTATAAAAACTGCTAACAATGTTCTTGAGCATATTTTCTTGACTCAAATAGGATTTAAAAAAATCACTATTTAAATGATATTTTTCGAGTTTTTCTTTGATGAGTTTGGCATTTACAAAGCCATCTACTCTTTTTGACGATATTGAAAATATAAAGCTTATGCCCTCGCAAATCATGATGTGCATGGGGATGTCGTTGCCACTTATGGGGTCCTTAAAAGATTGGTGCTCCAGAAATAGTCTTAGATCACTTTCAATATTTTCAAGCATGCCTTTGGGGAAGGGCTCACCACTGGCAGCCAGAACCTTTAGTTTGTGCACACGCACCTGGTATATAGACTCGAGCTCAGTTTTTGTCAACAACTCTAGCAGGGTAGGGTGGCCTATATGTGTCAAGAACTTTTTGATATTTGCCATAAACTCTTTGCGATGCTTTGCCCGGGCTTGAAGCTGTAACTCGTTTGCTTTTTTTTGTTTGGTATGAGACATACATAGTAATATTTTAGTTATTGATAATATTTTGTGTTATAAAATTATAAAAAAACGTGTATTGGGTAATGTACTTTATAAAAATATTTCAAAGTCGTAACATCAGGAAGATTAGTAGATAAACCGCTGTTGGATTTCATTTTAGGGCTTTGTCCACATGTAGAACTAGAGGATAATTGATGGTCTCCGTGCTTGGATTCCTACAAAAGACTGAACCATTGCTATTCGGCTAAAGCCTATTTGATTATTTTGCTTTGGACCGTCGGTTGAAACCCGTGGCAATTGAAATCATACCATGGTTCTTGCTCATGCCATGGGAAACTCTCCAAAAGTTCGAAACTTTTGGAGAGTTGGTGCGGCCATGGTTTATATTCATTCAAAACTCTGTATTTATTAATTCCATAGTAGCCGAAGGACATTCACAAAAAAAGGGCCGCTGCAACCGCAACAGCCCCTCTAAATGCTAGCCTATAAGTCTTGATTCATGCGTCTTGACTCTTATGTCTAAACTCTGCACTCTGCACTCTAAACTCTCTACTCCTAGGCCGATATGGTAGCCATGATCACATCGCTCCAAGGGCCCACCTCGCCGCGGGTATTCTCCCAGCGCAGCCAGTAGTACACCGTCTTGCCCGCATCAGCCCCGTTGAAGTGCAGTACATAAGGCGAAGCCGTATCTGTGGCCACGTAATTGAGCTCCGAGGGGTCCGCGGCTGGACTGCCGATCTTGCACCAGATCTGGCAGCCACGCACGCCAGCAGTGGAGTTGCAACTCCAGAGTTTCGCGAAGCACTCTACGTACAGTTGATGATGTAGAGGCTTGAACTCGGATTTTCTGCGGGTATACAAAGCTCTTAATTACAAAAAACAAATAGAATCATCCTAGCAAAATTGGGTACGGTCATAAATCATAAATGAACAAGATGAGATTGCTGAAAATTACTTTTTTGTTGAGCACTAGCTTGGCCATGGCACAGGTAACCAAGGAAGAAAAGGGACTGAACCAATACAGGAAGGCACTGCACTTGGGTATAGGATATTTTGGAGGTGTGGGTACGGAAGACTTTACAGTGGTGAATCAGAATTTGTCCAATACGACCTATACTTTCAAGAACGGCTCATGGGGAAAGGGTATCTATTTGAAGTTGGGGTATAGCTATAAAATCCACCCCAGCTTGGCCTTGGGTATTGAGGGTGGGTATTTAATGGGGTTGGATAAAGATCTCAAAAACCATTATGCCAATAATTCATCCAGTACTTATCAGGTGCTTTCTTGCCGGGCGAACAACTGGAGGGCGATTCCTTATGCTCAGTTTGAAGTTCCCGTAAATAAAGATGCAGCCATCTATGCCAAGCTGGGTTATGTATTCGGCTTTGGCAAAATGAAATATACTTCAAATGAAAGGAATGGTAACGATGAAGCCATCTATAAATATGATCGCAGTGGAGGGCTCCTACATGGAACAAATATGGCATTGGGATACCGTTTTAAGAAAGGAGATCTCACTACATTTTTTGTGGAACTGAACTTTTGCCAGCTCCAGCAAAAAGTAGAACAAGACCTTATGGTCAAGGCAGAGGTTAATGGGCATGACGTGCTTTCTCAAATAAAAAAGTACTATACTAATACAGAATATGTGGATGAGCTCACGGTGTCATCAAATAGCCAACAACCCAATCTAGACCAATCGAGAAAGAAGTTAACTTACCAGTCCATTCATAGCGCTGTAGGTGTGGTATTTGGTGTAAATTTTTATTTTCCTGAGTGAGGATGGTTGCGTGTCGGATTCTTTGTTGTTCGGTGTCTTCCTGCAGGGGGTAAAGTCGAACTTAGAGATGATCGAGGTTCCGAACCGGATTCTTTGCGGTTGGGTATGAGTCTGGCAATTAGTGTTAAGTTTCTGTAGCAAATTATTTACTTGTATCAAATCCTTGCTGTTCGGTTCTTCCTCAAGCATAAGTAGATTTCTCCGCTAAATCGAGGAGCCTATACCGACTTGTCAGGAATCTTGGTTCCTTAGAAACAAAAAAGCCTGCCTCGAAACTAGAGACAGGCTTTTTTATGATCTTATCAGCAATTACTTGCTCAGTGACATGGTTCTCGTCACTACTTTGTCGTTATGGGTGAGCTTTAAGACATAGAGGCCATTGTCTAGATTTCCAGTTTGGAAGCTAGATACATGGGAGCCTTGTGTTAATGTGCCCAAGTTTTGAGTGGCCACCGTTTGACCATTGATGTTTACCAGATCAAGTTGCACATCGCCAGAGGCTGGTAGTTCAAAAGAGATGTTGACCAATGAACTGAAAGGGTTGGGATAGTTTTGGTTCAAAACCAATCCGCTGTTTTCGTAGGTTTTATCATTGATGCCTACAGTACCTGTGTATCCATAAGAAATATAATCAAATGCCATCC
Organism: uncultured Cytophagales bacterium; assembly: GCA_945957555.1. GTDB lineage: Bacteria > Bacteroidota > Bacteroidia > Cytophagales > UBA9547 > CAMFLX01. Next base: position 8,229 of record CAMFLX010000160.1, on the reverse strand, counting down.
AACCCCAACTTGGTTCGAAACGGATCTCGTTTACACCTGCTTTTAAAGTAACGTTTACTTTTGTTTTAAGCCAGTCTGCTGAACTTGGTGCTGTAAATACTACATCCTGAGAGACGCCATTAACCAACATTGCTTGTGTTTTAGGACCCTCATATTTCAACTGATAACCTATGGTTAATTCATATACTCCAGCAGAAGGGACATTCACATTTGGAAATTTAACTACCCAAACGTCTTGTACATCAGCGTATTTACCTTTGCTTGCCCCAGTACTGGTACCTACAGTTGCCTTGCCTGTTAATACTGCATCTTCTGCTTCAAGAGTTACGATAGTAAGAGCTGTCACTTTAATGACTAATGGTGCAGAGGTTACAACGTTACCTTTTTCGTCAGTTACTCTTCCGGTAATGGTGTACTCGCCTGCTGAGTCGGCAAGCCATGTAGTCGTATAAGGGGTGCTTGTTAATGTGCTGTCTACTTTACCATTCACTAAAAACTCTACTTTAGTAACAGGTGAACTAGGGGCATCCACATTAGCGGTAAGTTTTACTGCAGTTTTAGGAGGCACTATGTTGCCTGCATTTGAAGTTACTGAAATACTTGGAGGGAACACTGCATTTGCATCTACCGCAATGGAGATGAAGTCGAAGCTCATCCAAGCCCAGCTCGGTTCAAAGCGAATTTCATTGGCACCAGCTTTAAGGTTTACATTTACCTTCATTTGTTGTACCAGTGCATCTGGGTTTGTTTTTTCAAAAATGACATCTTGCGATACGCCATTCACAAACATTTTTTGTGTTTTGGGTCCTTCAAAATTGAGTGCATAGCCAATGGTCATTTGGTACGTTCTTACATCGGGAGACATTACTTTAGGAAAAGTAAGTACCCAAACGTCCTTCACAATCAAGAGTTTGCCATTACTTGCTGTAGCTTCCGCAAGAATTTCGGTAGCGCCTGTATAAGTGGCCAATTCTGCCTCATAAGTAAGCACTTTGAGGTTGGTTACCAAAATGGTATAAGCTACCGAAAGTTTGGATTGTCCAAGTCCATCTACTACACGAGCAGTGATTTTATACTCACCAAGATCCGTTGGTGTCCAATCTACTTGATATGGGGCAAGAGAATCCCTGCTAAGAGAATCACCGTTTACATAGAAAGTTACGTAGCTTATGCTGCCGCCCGCAGGAGCTTTTGCGTTTGCAATGAGCGTTGCTTTGGTATTGGGTGCCATCGTAGTTCCCAATGAAGACGATACTGAGATCGTAGGTTGTGGGTTTTGCACGTTTACCGTGATCGTGATGGAATCCATTTTAGAGGGATCCAATTTATTCACTGTTTTCAGTACGTATACGGTAGTATCTCTAGGATAGACTGTGGTGGCAGCAATAGAATCCACAGGGTTTCCGTTCAAAGTGACTGATGAGGCACCAAAAGTGGTCCACTGTAGAAATACGGGATTACCACGCTCTATAGACTTGGTGGAGGCTGTGAATGACTCCAATTTGTATGCTTTTGGATTTACGTAGATGTAAAAAGGGGCCGCTGGCAAGTTGGCTGAGTTGTAGAGGTTCACACCATTAGGGTTGTATTCCCATGCATAACGAATCACCTCAGGACTTGCGATGCCATCGTGCCATACTTCTACCGTATTGGTACCGGTGATCTTGGCTTTTGCGGGTTTCAATACACCATCAGCTCCAGCGATCGAGAACCATTTTACGGTATCGGTACCTTTGCCCGTTAAGCCAGTGCCCACAAAATCGTAGGTGATCTGTACTTTGCCTGCACTCAGTTTGCTGTGACTTTTATACGTAGGTCCATTGCATAAGATATCTTCGCCATAAGCGACTTTTCTAGCTACTAAGGCGGCACGCTCACCCACTGGTTTTTTATTGGTAGGGTGGATGTCCACATCACCAACATCAATAGTCACGGCTTCTCCTGTATTGGCTAATTTCAAAGCCTTGTCTTGGCCCTGTCTGATTTGCGGCCATGCGTCCCATGTTTGCGGACTGCTTTCTCCATATTGTGTTCCTTGGTTAGGCAACTGCACATAAATGAAGGGAATATCACCGAGGCCTAACTTAGCCCTGTACGCATTGATCATGGTCTTGAAGAGATTAGAATATGATTTCGCATCTTCTAGATTATCTGCATTGGATTCTCCTTGATACCACAGGATTCCCTTTACTGGAAAACGCAAGAGCGGGTGAATCATTTTGTTATAGATCATCGTAGGCTGACGCTCCGCGTAGTAGTTGGCCGCTTGAAGTACGGTGAAGTCTTCATCGAAACCCAACATCTCTTCACTCATAAAGGCTTCGATTCTGGCGCCACCGTAGGCCGCTTTCACAATACCAATAGGGGCGGTAACAGTTTGCTTTAAACTTTTGGCAAAGTAATACGCAACTGCCGAGAAGTTACCCGCATTGGCTGCCGTAGCAGCTGACCAAGTAGTACCATCAGGCAATTGGTTCGAAAGCTCTTTAGACAAGCCTTTGGGGATGTAAAACTCGCGTATGGTTGGGTCGTTGGCTGCCGCAATAGTCGCTGTACCGTTGAGATCTGCATTGAGTTTGAACTCCATGTTTGACTGCCCTGCTGCTAACCATACATCGCCCACATATACATCCGTAAGTTTGACCGTATCTTTGGCGCTAGAGCTCACCGTCATGTTATAAGGGCCACCAGCTGTCAAGCTTGGTAAGATGGCTTCCCAGTCGCCAGAACTATTAGTTTTGGCTTTAGCCGTCTTGCCATTGATAGAAACAGTGATGCTGTCTCCAGCCGCTGAGGTTCCCCACACAGGTACTTGAACGCCTTGTTGTAACACTGCACCGCTCTTGTATAAGGCAGAGAGCTTTACTTGTGCATTGGCTGTGTAAGAGACGGCTAGCAGTGAGCCCCCCAAGAGTGCTTTGCTAAAATAATGGAAAAGTTTCGTCATATTTTTAATGATTAATGAATTCTAAAGATGTAAACTTGGTGATAAGATAGTTTGATACCCATGAAATTGTATGCTACTTATTGTCATAACGTATTATTTAAAATATCCAATTTTAAGTCGCAAATATACAATAACATGACTTTGGGCTAGGGGTGTATTGGTGTTCATATAGGGGGTGTCTGGTGACAAAGCACATAATGCTACGTATGCACAAAGCAAGTGATTGACCAGCAATGACTCCCGAAAAATCAAGGGTTTATCTTTTGATTTTCTTATCGTTAAGGCGGATACCCAAAGCCCGCCGATAAATAAATGAGGACTGCGTTTCATCCGCATAAACTTGCCCTAAAGTCATTAAGGATAGAAACAAGTACTTTATCCCTTACTTTTGTATCCTGATATATACATCTGTTTGATTGGGTCGATATGATTTGCTAGGCGTTTCAGTAGCTAAAAGATTGGGGGCTAGAGCTTAAAAGATGATCGATAAAGCGAAGATGCTTAATAATAATATATTTAACAAAATGACTAAAATCGTACTCCTTACCTTGTTGGTTCCCATTTTTTTGTTGGGATTTGCTCTCGTTGCCAAAGCTAGAAATCCCTCTGCCTACAAATACCTGTTTAGAAACACGATTTTGAGCAAGTCGAAAAATTATGAGCTCGCAGCGGTATTACGGGGTCGGGTTTATTATCCCAAATATTTTTATATTCCGATTTTAAAACAGTACTTGGTTTATTCAAATGTGGACGAATCAGGACCTTTTAGGTTCTACGAAGCCAGTACGAAGCCTTATGGGAATAATTATGCATTGTTGGACGAAGCAGGTAAAGTCTTGCAATCTTTTGAAACGCCTTTGCGGTTCTCCTCAAGAAGTGGTTGTTTTTATGGGCCTAAGACCTATATTCCTTGGCTGGAGACACGGAAGACAGAGGTGATTCCTTATCACAAAGTACACAACGAGAACTTAGACTTAGGGGAAGTAGCCTTTAACAAGCTCTTTGTGGAATTGTATCAAACGTCAGATTATGTGGAGTATATCAATCTTCGGGCATCTAACGACGATCTGCACCAAGCGGGTGTAATTTTTCAGCGTAAAGGTTATGTGGAGATCTTACTTTCTGGTCTGCGAGATAGCCGTATGATTCGTCACTTTCAAGAAGATCGCTCGACCAATAATTTCGAGGATTATTATACACCTGACATTCGTGATGCGCAGTCATATCCGCAATCAAAGGCAGCTATAGAAATGCTGGCATTGCAGTCTTCCAATCTCAATCCTTTTATATATTGGAGACATTGGTTTAAGCATCCTTTCCGCATTGAAAGGTATGGACAGGAATACTCTTCTGGCTGGCGCGGTATTGCAAAACTATATGGTATTCCTATTTACTTACCGGGCGAGGGCTCTGGTACGGCCTATGTGCGTTTCAAGGTGAAAGATGATATCTTTAGAATAAAAATATTAGAGGTGGAAAAGATGAATTTGCTTCCATTGTACGGCCTCGGTCTCCGTACCTTTGAGTTGCCTGCGCATGTTCGTACCCAACATTCGCTGGTGTTTATGGAATCGGTTCAGAATTCTGGCTCAAATCGCTTAGGTGGTGGCGTGTATGTAGTTAGGAAAAGTACGCAGATCCATGCATCTGCCGATCTACCATTCGGTATGACTGAGCAACACTTCAATGCACTGCCAATTAATTTACAAGAGGCATTGATGAATCCTGATAGTGCAAAAGGGCTCATATTAAATGATCAAAACATTACGAAATGGATTCCCGACATAGAACGATTGCGCAATTTGGAGCGTTTGGAGTTGGGTACTTCCATGACCGAAATTCCTGATGAGATCTCCAAACTTCCCAAACTGAAAGTCTTGGTCATAAAACATGGCAACATTCGGCATATTTCCCCTAAAATAGCTGAACTACGGCATTTGAAAGAATTGGATTTGTTTTCCAATAAACTGAATGAATTTCCCAAGGTGCTTTTGCAATTGAAAGGTTTAGTACGTTTGGATATCGGAGCCAATGACATTGCTAGCCTTCCCTCTGAGATCAATCAATTGGATCAACTGGAATATTTGAGTTTAACTTTAACCAAAGTGAGTAGCTTGCCAGCTTCTATGATTGGCATGAAAAAATTATATATCTCTGATAGCCAAAATCTAGAAAGCAAAGTATCGGACGACTATAAGCATTTGTTTGAGTATAATAAATAGTGTGTTAAGGAGGACAAGCATACCCATTCAGATTTGTTTGGTGTTTGATAACATATTTGGGAGATTAATACTCCTCATTTAATCATTTAAGTCTTGCTGATACCTACTTTTTGTTATCTTCAAGCAGGGGCAATGAGAATAGGCACTCGCCATGACTGCCCCTAGGCTTTATACTAAGGATAATTGTGTTTATAATAAGTTTTAGTTTTAACTTTATTTTTTAATATAGATGCTATGGAAAGTTTATCAAAACAAATAAGTAGGTTTTATGGTCTCTCAATTCCTGATTTGGTTTTGGATGTTATCGAAGAAGAACTGACAGACTTAGAAACAAATGATTTGTTTACGGCACATTTGGCTAGAAATAGAGCTTATTTTGGAGCGGTAGACAAAACCTTATCTGGTTTTGTCGTTTTAAGCGACAGGGGTGATGACTTCTTCTTGCTCGATAGTAGAGATACCGGATGGGTATATTGGCAAGACCATGAAGAACGAACGTTTACACCTTGCTTTAGGTCTTTAAGCGAGTATCTGGAGTTTCATAAAACACAAAATAGTAATTCAGAATCGTTTCGGAGTTTGTTGCCGAGTCTCACCATTCATGATTTACCCCAAAGTAATAAATCAATTTCAACAGTTGAACTGGCTGTTAGGTACCAATGGGCTGTTTGGTTCCTGGGGCAAGTGTCTGATAAGGCCAAAGGTAAAACTACGGAGAGTCATTGGCTCGGGGTAGCTGTTGACTGGTTTTTGCACACAATCAATGGTATAGAAGATGCCAAAGTCATGTACAAAGCAGAGGCTGGATTCCTCAAGAATGATGCTCACTTGGCTATATGGTGGCTGCTGGTGGCTACTGTAGTGGCAGATCAAGCTTGGATAGACGAAATAATCGAAAGCGGCCCTAAGGGTAGTGAGTTGTTTCTCTCATTCTCTCAAAATTTAAATAGTTTGTCTTTGCGTAAGACATTGGAGGTGCTTCCTCAGTTTAGGAAAAGAAGAGCAGCCTTCTTGCTGCAAATCGCAGAAACATGTCCCAATCTGGAAGATATGGCCACGTTGTTAAGTCGCAGCTTTGTGGCAGACCCAATGGTAAGTTTTGATAAGAAAATGATGTATCTGAGCTTTGCTTCCAATAATCTATATACCGATGCATACATCAAACATATTCTCCAAAGTATTGAACCAGACACTGTGTTGTACCATATTATGATGGCCAACTTGGACAAATACAATCAAAATCCATCGTCTGATTCTGCTAGAATAGTTGCTGAATGGATTTTAAAGCCCACTTTGTCTGACGATTTTAAATTGTCTAAAGACCTCGTTGGGTCATTTGTAGATATTGCGGTTTTAATTGCTGACAAACATTTAGCTTATGAAGCTTGTAAAAGCTTGCTAAAATTAGATGCCTTTTATTTTTCACTTGTAGAATTGACGGTAGAAATAGGGCAGGCACTTGAATCGCTTGACGTGGAGGAATACAAAAGCCTATACGAACAATTAACCGAAATTAGACCTATTTATGATAGCATGTTTATCGAGAATCCAAATGGCGATGAACTTGAAGCCATAGCAAAAGCAGAAAAGCTGGATGCTCCTAAAAAGCAATTATTGATTCAAAGAGTTCTCGACAGCCCCGAAAGCTTTAAACCAAGTTCATTGAAGTGGGCAATGTTGCAAGCCATAGACCATGTCTACGCACAGCGAGCTCAGGCATTGTTCCGTTCGTTTAAAGCATTAGGTTTGGGTAGCAATGGCGCAATAGCGCAGATGAAGCAAAAAAGTCCAAAACCCAATATGGCCCTTAAACAAGACCTGAAAGCCGTTTTGGAGCTGTTCGCTAGTAATGAAGAATTGGAGGATGTTATGCTGGCATTTCAAGAAAAAAATACTGTTAAGGAACTCACAACTTGGATCGAAGCGTAAATTGAAAACCTAAATTCTGAGTACATACAAATTGGTTTGACTATATCTGCTTCCTTTGGTTCGGATGGCGGATCCGAACACAAAGATATTGTAGGGTCTTTGCCCTGGATTCCTGTTAATAATCTCACCAAGATCCATATTATGGATAAGCCCATACATGGATACGCGGGCTCTATTGCCTGACATTATTGCGATTTGGAATTTTCATGAATATGCCTTAAACTTGATGTATGGATGAGAACATGGCTTTACCTCAGTGCATCTTTATAAATCTCCGATTAAATCCTACGATTCATTTATAAATAGACGATATAAAAACAGAATGGGTAGGGGACTTGAGGGTATTAGTGGCAAGACTAGAAATACAAACAATATGGTATGAATTACGATTTTTATGCAAGTAAACCAGACAAACTAAAAGTTCTTGAATTTATTTTCGCTGAGACCGACCTGCAAATTTTCGACCTAAGTTCTAACTATGGACAAGAGGTCTGTCAATATAAATCAGTGGATGAAATATCGACAAAGTTTGATATGGTTAATGGTGATAAGTTTGGTTTAACTTTTAAACTTTGGTCTCCTCGTTTTAAAGGGGGAATAACTTTCAGAAAAGTTGATTTGAATCCGAAGTATTGCAATGGCCATACTTTTAGATATGCAACCGAAGGCTGGGGTTTGATAAACCTCTATTTGGGTGGACAACAAAACGGTATATTATCAAACTCGAATATTGGGCACTTTAGTCAAAAAGGCGCATCTAAATGGGAAGGGATAAATGTAGCAAATGCTGGAGTTGACCTTTGGGATTGGAAAGAGATAGAGCAAACGTCAAGGAAACTAAAAAATTATATAAATAACCTCAATTCGGGATAAGGAAAAACATGTATTGCTTATATCTTTTTGTTTATGAGCATTTTAATTTAGTAATATCTGTTTAAATACATTTTCAGTATGCAGTGTTTCCCGCCCACAATACTCGCTCAAAAGCTCTTGCTTTTGCCGTCTTTGCTTACCCAAAGAAAAGTAACAAAAGAAAGGGTAGCAGGAAAGACCAAATCTAGCACCCAAGCACAATGCTCGCCCAAAAGCTCTCGCTTTTGTCGTACACAAGGCCGCCCCGCCCTGTCCAAA
>CAMFLX010000159.1 GCA_945957555.1 uncultured Cytophagales bacterium | reverse complement strand
ACTTTAGATAGATCAATATCAAAGTGTCTACTCTTTTTCTTTGATTTGTCCATGCTCATCCTAATGTTGTCAGAATCTTTTTGGATTGTTTTCCCATCTCTTTCGTCATATTCGTTTGCGATCAAACCAGCGCCTTCATCATAAGCTTTTGCTGGGTTGTCAAGAAAGTATAGGTAGATGATTGCTTTGTTGTAAAACGCGCTGTATCTCAGTTTTTTGTCAGCTTTTTCATCTGTTGCATATTTCTTTTTTAGGGATTCAAAGTAATCCAAAAATTCGTTAGCTTTTTTAATTTCGTCCTCTGTTAGAGATCTTCCCCCATTAATTTGTGTTGACCAAGTTTTGAATTCGGCAATAATTGCTTGTTGTTTATCATATTCTGGGTGTTTTTTTGAATCATTCATCCAAAGATATTCTGATGTGCTAACTATTCTATAGCCTATTTGGCTATTTAATACATTTTCTGTATTTTTTATATGTACCGCAAACTCATCACCGATCAGTTTTTTAAAAATGCTCTGATAGTTGTTGTTGTAGTATTTACTAGCATCATACGAACTAGTATATTCATTAGTGGTCGGAGAATGTTTCTTTTTGGTAACTGTATGAGAATTGGGTGTTGAAATTTTAGCACCTTTATAATCATAGAGATCAGTCTTGAATGATACGCTATATTCAATGAAAGGCTTGTATGTAGACCATTCTTTTGTAACTGCTCCTTCTTTGTTTTTTTCTACGTGCTTGATTTCTTCATTACCATTATTATCGATTCTAGCGTCAATGAAAGATATTTTAACAACATAGTGTCCACCTGAAGGGAGCTTTTTAAGACCTTCGATATTGATGTCCTGAGCACTGTTTAGTGGTACTGTAGCATAAGAGATGTCTGCGTAGGCTGGGGCTTCTATGGAGTATGTCTTATAATTAGTGTCGCTAACTGCGGTTGGAAGCTGTCTGTAACTTGTAGAGATGGAGAATTTATCTAAATCTACTTTTTGTGCATATGCTATGCTTGATAGCATTAATAACGAGGAAATTAATGGTTTTATTTTTTTCATTTTGAAGATTTATGAGTGGCAAAGATAAAGATTATCGATTATTTGTGTGATATCGTATTATTTTTTTTTTATAATTTTGTCCAAAATTAATTTTAATTAAAAAGTATGAAAAGAATTTTAAAAGGGTTGACTGCCTTGGCGGTAATTGTAGGTGTGGTTGGATGTGGAAAAGTCACTGAAAAGACACCAGTGTATAAATTCTCCGCCAAAGTAAATGGAGCGTCTTGGGCAACAGACATGGTGGAACCAAGTACTACTCCATCTGAAGCTTCTTATGTTTCAGATCTGTATTACTACACTGGCAGTAAATCTATAAGTGTGACCGTAAAAAATCCTAAGAATAATAATAGAATATCATTTAGCTTGTATATTCCTAGTGTTTCCAATGCGGTGGGTACATATTCTTATTCAAATAGTAATTTTTATCCCTATTTTTATGTTGCAAATCTAGATTCGCCAACAATAAATTCAAGATCAGGGCAATTTGAAATTACGAAATTTAGTTATGATTTGAATACTGGCAAGATTACTTCTTTTTCAGGCAAGTTTAGTTATACAATAACAGCGGAACATTCTGATGGTGTCGTAAGGACTACAAGCGTTACAGATGGAGAGATTAATAATCTTACAAATTAAGTTGTATAGGTTGTTTAATATCATTGGGCTATCCATTTTTGGGTAGCCCTTTTTAATTGCTGTTGTCCCAGTACTTTTTGTTAGGGGTCGGCGCTATTAATGCGATTGCTTCTTTGGTGATGGGGTGCTCAAATTTTATTCTTCTTGCATGAAGGCTGATGCAGTTGTCGCCTGTTGGTCTATGTGACCTGTATTTTACATCTCCTACGATCGGACAGCCTATATGTGAAAGTTGTAGTCTGATCTGATGGTGCCTACCAGTGTGTAGATCTACTTCGAGTAGCCATTTGTTTCCCTCCATTTCTTTTAAAAGAGTATAAGTTAACTCGGCTTTCTGACTATTATTTGCTTCATAGTCGTACGCTTTTGATATATTTCTTCCATTTTCTTTTCTGAGCCAATGAGTAAGATGTTGTGTTTTCATTGGGGGTTTCTGTTCCACAATAGCCCAATAAGTTTTTTGGATTGTCTTTTCTCTAAATAAAGAATTCATGCGCTCCAATCCTTTGGATGTTTTTGCTAATATTACTATTCCACTAACAGGCCTGTCAAGCCTATGCGTGGCCTCACAAAAGACCTTTCCGGGTTTGTTATATTTTCTTTTTAAATAATCTTTTGCGAAATCAACTAGTGCTTTGTCTTTTGATTCATCAGGTTGCACAAGCATTCCTGCAGCTTTATTGAGTATGAGAAAATGATTATCTTCAAAAAGAATTGAGATTGGAACCGTATGCATGAATGCAAAATTATCGTATAAAACCAAATAAAAAAAGTTCATATTACTAATAAAGAATGAGTAATTATTTGGGTTTTATTATTAAGTGGCTATTGTTTTTCTTTTTGATAAGAGAAATTGTAATTTCGGTAGATGATTAAAAAAAATCTTTAAATAGTTTCACTTAATTTATTTTTAAAATTTAGCACCTTTTTAAAACCCAAATTATCTCTTTTCGTATGGATAAGAACCAACAGGTTATTAAAACAAACAAAGTGTGATGGAATCAGGTAAAAAAGTAGATTATGGATTTACTTTAATTATTTTTAGTGTTATATTCTTTTTTTGGGGGTTTTTAACATCGTTGAATGGAACTTTGATTTCACAGCTTAATTTGTTGTTTGATTTAGATGCTTTTAGGGCAAGCCTTATTAATTTCACCTTTTTTGCCACTTATTTTTTTGTAGCCCTAGCATTTTATGTTGTCTCATTAAAGAATGATATTTTAGCTATGATCGGTTATAAATATCTAACTGTTGTAGGCCTTTCAGTAGCTGCTATTGGGGCATTTCTTTTCTATCCTGCGTCAACCTTGATTTCCTTCCCATTTTTTATGTTTGCTCTAGTAATATTAGCTTCGGGCATTACAATATTGCAATTGGCAGCAAACACTTACATAGTGAGCCTAAGTACCGATGGCTTAGGTGCATCAAGGCTTAATTTTGTTCAAGCGCTTAACTCTTTAGGGGCAACCTTAGGCCCTTTTTTGGGTAGTTTACTCGTTATTAATAGTTTAAATATCTCAGATGCTGATATGGCACTTTTATCGAGTGAAGATATATATTCTCTTAAAAAGTTATTGGGTTCGGCAATTCAGTTGCCATATTGGCTTATTGCCACATCCCTGTTCATGTTAGCTGCTCTTGTTTTTTTTGTGCCAATGCCAGATCTTGTAAGCAAAAAAGTAAATGCCAAAAGCAGAGAGTTGCCTAAGGAGATCAACAATAACATATGGATGGCAACTATTGGCATATTTGTATATGTTGGTGCAGAAGTAACTATTGGTGCTAATCTTGGTTCTATAATTGACACACTTCACCCAGATTTATTAAGTCAGAAAGCTTTTCTGTGTTCTTCTTATTGGGCTTTAGCGATGATTGGAAGGTTTATTGGTGGTGCACTTATGAGGTATATCAACGGAGGAATGTTACTTTTTGGATTTGGAGTTTTTGCGGTATTGTTGGTTTTGCTTGGAGTAATTGGTTCTGGAGATTGGAGTGTATATGCTTTGGTAATGGTGGGGTTTTGTAATTCGATTATGTTTCCTACCATATATGCATCTGGGCTTTACGAGCTTCAAGATTTTGCTGGAAAAGGAGCTTCTATGTTAATTATGGCAATTGCGGGAGGAGCGTTAATTCCCGCTATATATGCTTTGATAGCACCAGCTGTTGGAGCGCAATATTCATTATTTATTTCGGCCATTTGTTATGCATTTATAGCATATTATGGCCGTTCTTATTTTAAAATTTCAGAGAACAGGTAACTATCGAAAATAACTATGGAAGTAAAGAGTTTTGGTGTTAGGGAGAAAATTATTGCAGGTTTCTTGGTGCTTATCATCATTTTTGGATTAAATGGTGCTTATAACTTGGTGACTATTAATGCGTCACAAAGGTTGATGTGGGAAATTCATAACGAAAAAGAACCTTCAGTTATGAATTTAAGTCATTTTAGTAACTTGATCAATCAAGATATGAACAATGTAGTAGGGCTGGTCTATAAGGAAGGGAATGGAAAGTATGAAAACGAGAGAGCACTTTACGATCTTGAGGCATTGCACAGTAAAATACTGGCAAATGGTGTTTTCTGGAAAAGAGAGGAGGAGAAGAAGTTGCTGTCGGAATTGACATCTAGCTTTCAAAACTATAAGACTTCAAAGAAGAAAATACTTGATCTTAGTTCTCAACTTAATGTAGACTCATCGGCATTGAATGATTCGTTAGTTCGTAAAATTTATGTTAATGATCTAAAACCTGCAGGAGAAAAGATTATAAAAGTGTCTTATCGATTGACAGAAATTAAGGAGGGGGAAAAGAATGTTGCCGAGAACGAACTAACGGATTCTTTTGGAGCCTTGAAAAATGGTATTTTTACTTTAGGTATATTGATTATTGTGATTTGTATCGTTACCTCTGTCTATACCTCAAACTCTGTGTTTTCTCAAATTAAAAAAATAATCATTACGGTAGAGCAGTTGAGTAAAGGGGGGCACCCGCCTTTGGTTGAAAACACTAAGAATGATGAAATAGGTGTCATGGCATCAGGAATCAATACCTTGATAGTAGGTTTAAAGCAAACTTCGGAATTTGCGGAAAATATTGGTAAAGGTGAATTTGATGCCTCTTATACACCTCTTAGCGATGAAGATGTATTAGGAAACTCATTGATTAATATGAGAAATAATCTTAAGAAGGTTTCTGATGATGATAAAATAAGGAATTGGGCAAATGAAGGATATGCCAAATTTAGTGAAATACTTAGGTATAATTATCAAGATAAAAAGGAATTTGCGTATAATGTGGTCTTTTCTTTGGTAAAATATTTAGATGCTAATCAGGGTATGTTTTTTGCAGTAAGCGAAGATTCTTCTGATGAGCGTTTAGAAGAATTAGCTTCTTATGCTTGGGGTAGACGCAAGTTTGGGCAAGAAAGTTATAAGAAAGGAGAAGGGCTTGCTGGTCAAGCTTGGGCAGAAGCTGACTATATATACATGACAGATGTGCCAGCAGAATATGTTCACATTACTTCGGGAATTGGCAGCGCTACTCCAAGATGTGTAATTGTAGTTCCCGTTAAATATAATGAGGCAGTATATGGGGTCGTAGAACTGGCATTTTTTAAGGTCTTGGCTTCTTTTGAAATAGATTTCATTGTTAAAGTTTCTGAAAGTATAGCTGCAGCCTTATCTAGTTCTTCAACGGCTTATAAAATGAAAAAGCTTTTAGAAGAAACCCAAGTTAAGAGTATGCAACTTAAAGAGCAGGAGGAGGAGATGAGACAAAATCTAGAAGAATTGGAAGCTACACAGGAAGACATGAGGCATAAAGAGCGCGAAACTATGTCTAAATTGAAACTTGCTAATGAAGAAATTGAAAGAATGAAACAGACTATTGAAGAGCTTAAAAACAAATAAATAGTAGTATATGATTTTAAGATCAGGGCTTTCTTCCAATGACAAATCTATCTTTGCCGTGTATGTCTTTAATTACCTCAATGTTTTCAAAGTCATATTTATAGAGTATCATTGAAGTTTCTTTGCCAAACTGCTCATTGATTTCAAAAGCAATAAGTCCCTCCCTTTTGATTGAATTCTGAAAATTTCTAGTGATAGTCTCGTAAAATATCAAAGGGTTTTCGTCTGGCACAAATAGGGCAATGTGCGGTTCATAATCAAGAACGTTTCTTTGTATGGTTTTTTTCTCATAATTTAGAACATAAGGTGGATTACTGACTACAATATCAATATCAGAAAAGACAACTTCGTTTTTAAGTAGATCTAATTGCAACCATGAGAGATCTACATTATTTAGATATGCATTTTTTTGGGCAATTGACAACGCATTTTCTGAAACATCTACGCCTGTAACATCTGCTGTTGGGAATAATTTTTTGATGCTCACAGCTATACATCCACTTCCAGTACAGAGGTCTAAGATACTGAGGTCTGTTCGATTCTTAAATAAGTCTCGAATAATCAGTACAAGTTCTTCAGTTTCCCCTCTTGGGATGAGTACGTCTGGCGTAGTGATGAATTTATTGTTTAAAAAAAAAGTCTCACCTATAATGTATTGTATTGGTTCGTTGCATTTAAGTCGCTTTATGAAGTTTTGAATTGATAAATGCTTATTCTCATCAACATTTATTTGAGGATTGCTAATCAGGTGTGATTTTCGAATTTTAAAAAGGTGTTCTATGATTATAAAAGCAAATTCCCTAGATTCATTGGGTGGATAATACTCCTTTAGGTCTTCTTCTATCGCCTTGAATAAATCTAAGGAATTCATTTGTTTGGGTTATTTATGATGATTGTTTTGGCCAAACAATTTTCTTGTCCTTGTTGTCAATTATTAAAGCGAAGCTGAATGGTTTTGGAATAATGACAAGGTTTAATTTGTTTTTGGGATATTTTTCTGAATCAATTATCACCCCATCATTTGCAGATACAATAAAACCTGTTTCGGTTTTTTTATAACTCTTTGCCATATATGCGGTGGCTAGTAGTACGTCTGTGTCGGACTTGAGATCTTCATGTATGTCGTCTAGAATCCCTTCAAGTTCAGCCCCATATTCATCAATGAAATCATCTTCAAGATCATGTAATTCCTCTTCAATATCATCATAAGATACGTCGGAATAGCTGAGTACAGCTAATTCATTTCTTTTTTCGACAATTTCTAATAAACTTTTTTCTAAACTTTTAATATCCATTTAATCTTCATTATATTTGGCTCAAATATGGAATTTTTGACTTTAGTATCAAAATAAAATTTTATATAATATCGTCATTTTATATAGTTGAGATTTTAAATAGTTATGGAAAACTTGTCTGCTTTAGCTCTTGAGCCCGTTGTCATTAGAAACATTGAAAAATGGCTTTCTGGTAATTATGATATAGTTACGAAGAACGAAATTAAGAAATTAATAGAAGATAAAAATACAGAGGAACTCACAAATGCTTTTTACAAGGATTTAGAGTTTGGTACTGGTGGTTTGAGAGGTATCATGGGCGTTGGTACCAATAAAATGAATAAATACACCATAGCTGCCGCTACTCAAGGGTTATCTAATTATTTAAAAAAGAGTTTTCCAGGGGAACAATTAAAGGTTGCAATAGCTTTTGATAGTAGAAATAATAGTAAGGCATTTGCGAAAATTACTGCTGATACGTTTTCTGCAAATGGAATAAAAGTATATTTATTTGAAGAGCTTCGTCCAACTCCAGAATTGTCATTTACAATAAGACATTTTGGGTGCCATAGTGGAGTTGTTCTTACAGCATCTCATAACCCGAAGGAATACAATGGTTACAAAGCATATTGGAATGATGGGGCACAAATGGTTGCACCCCATGATACTAATGTTATAGAAGAAGTTCAGCGGATTGCTAGCGTAGATGAGATAAAGTTGGAGGGTAATCCTAGTCTTATTCAAATAATAGGAAAGGAAATTGACAAAGAGTATATCGAAAAAACAGCCTCCCTTTCTGTAGCAAAAGAGGCGATCTATCGTCAAAAAGATCTTAAGATCGTCTATACACCAATCCATGGGTCAGGTATCACAGTTGTTCCTGAAATGTTAAAGAAATTTGGTTTCGAAAATGTACATGTTGTAGAAAAGCAAAGTATGCCCGATGGCAATTTTCCAACTGTAATTTACCCAAACCCAGAAGAAAAGGATGCTTTGACTTTAGCAATAGAAAAAGCTAAGGACCTAGATGCGGATCTTGTAATGGCTACTGACCCAGATGCTGATAGGGTAGGGATTGCAATTAAAAATTCTGATGGGCAGTTTCAACTTTTGAATGGTAATCAGACTGGTAGTTTACTTATATACTATCTTTTGAGTTCATGGAAGGAGGCCGGCAAAATAAGTGGAAAGGAGTACGTGGTTAAAACAATCGTTACTACAGATCTTATTGCTAATATGGCTAATGCGTTTGGAGTGAAAAACTATGATACACTTACTGGTTTTAAGTTTATTGCTGAGGTGATAAGGAATCTTGAGGGTAAGGAAACTTTTATAGGTGGAGGAGAAGAAAGCTATGGCTATCTTGTTGGGGATTTTGTTAGGGATAAAGATGCTGTAAATGCCTGTGCTTTTATAGCAGAAATGGTGGCGTGGGCAAAGGATAAAGGAAGTTCTCTTTATGAAACAATGGTAGATATGTATATAGCCTATGGTTTTTATAAGGAATCTCTGATTTCAATTACTAAGAAAGGGAAAACTGGTGCAGAAGAAATAAAGCAAATGATGAAGAATCTAAGGGACAATCCGCCTTTAACTGTGGCTGGCTCTAAGATTTTAAAAATTTGTGATTATGAAAATGTAATTCAAAAAGACTTAAGTACTGGGAAGATTGAACCATTGCCATATCCCAAATCCGATGTCTTACAATTTATTGCGGAAGATGGAACAAAGATATCTGCAAGACCGTCTGGAACGGAACCTAAGATCAAATTCTATTTTAGTGTGAATGAGAAATTGTCTTCTAAAGGTCAGTTTAAAGCTGTGGATAAAGCTTTGGATGAAAAGATAAAGCAAGTAATTAAGGATTTGGGTATAGAGTAATAATTTTGAAAAGGGAAACAGTAAATCAAATTTTAAGATACGGGACGGCAGGGATTGTCAATACATTTATTGGTATTTGTATTGTCTACGTATTAAAGGATCATGTTGGGATAAAGCTAGCAACCTTGTTTAATTTTGGAATAGGTATAGTGCTTAATTTCTTTACTACAAAAAAGTTTGCATTTAAGAGTGATGGTGATACCAAAAAACAGGGGTCATATTTTTTTGTAATTTTTATCTTTAGCTTTTTGGTGAGTTATGGGATATTTAATCTTCTTCTATGGGAGAGAAGCATTATAAATGCATTATCGGCTATTGCACGCAAATTATTTCCTGAATTTGTTATAGATATAATAACTGCCAAACGTTACTTAAGTCTTACAAGTTCTGATATGATTGCTACATACCTTAACATTGTCATATTTGCAGCGTTTAATTTTAGTTTGAATAAATTCATAACTTTTAGGAAGCAACCAGTAACAGATGCCATAGAGGTGGACTTGCAACAATCATAACTTTAGATCATTTTAGGAATTAGTGTTTATTCTAAGAGTTCCTGTAGTTTTTTTATTGCCGCTATATTGTTGGGCTCGAAGATAGTACGTTTTAAGCTTTCTTTCTCCCTAGTTGTTAGATGCCAGCTCAGTGAAGCACGTTCGATTCTGTATATCTCATCAAGTTGTTGTGCATCTATATCTTTTTCTTGAATAAGTTTCCAATATTTTGGTCTAGGAGTATACATGATATCAACAACGTCAATTTCGTTTTTAAACCACCCTTTAGCGAAGTCTTCTAAATTGTCGTTATTGATATCTTGGAGGTAATCCCAACTTTGATAGAGGCTTCCAATAGGGTTGAAAAGTTTGTCAACAATTCCATTCTTTTCATTTGTTTCGATTTCTCGTTCTTTTTCAGAATCCCTAATTGATAAAAAGACTATGCCTGAGGTGTTTTCTGCAATCCAATCTTTGAATACATATACAAATCTTATGGCATCCCCTAGTCCGAAATTGTCAGATAGTCCAGCGTCCATTACTTCCATTTCTGGAATACTCGGAAGTGTTACATTGGGAGTAATGTAGGGAAATGTGGCACTCATGCGTAAAGCACTAGTAAAACTGAGACTATCCCCTTCTTGATCTTTGAAAAGTCTCCTAAACTCTATACTTTTTTGACGTTGATTTCGTAAAGTACTTTTATTGTCAATAAGAGTATTACTCATGTATGATACATGTTGTGCCGATATATGTAGTTTTCTGCCGTCATTTATGATTGTAGGGGCCATAATTACTAAGGGAATCGTAGCTTTCTTTTCAGGGGTTTGGTAATCAATTATCTTCTTCCATAAAATTCCTCCTGAATTTATGTTGAGTTGATTTTCAAATGAGTAACCTCGATCTTGTTCATATTGTTTGTTGCCAAAGGAAAATCCTCTCGTTCTGAAAAACAAATCGTTAACCACTAGGCTAAAAGCAACAGGATTGAGTACGTCTCTCGCTATTTGATAGAATGCTTTGTTTTGTGAGATTTTGATGCCCTTTGTTTTTTCTTGTAGTTTTAATTCTCTATAGTAGCACATGCCAATCATGCCTCCTGACGCTCCTGTCATTAGTATGGATTGGTCTAATAGCTTTCCGTGGGTAATACTGTCTGCAACTTGGAGTGATCTAAGTGTCCAAACTGCGGCTCTTTGACCACCTCCGCTGGCACAAATGAACACCATTTTTGGTTTTTTCTTTTGATTTTTGAATTTGTTTTTCCAATTGTTTAGGATTACGATTGTGGAGTCCACGTCGTTATGATAATTGTTGACGTTACTGATTTCTCGTATTTTTTTTAAGCTGTACTCAGCTTTTTTGCCCTTATAGTTTAGGCCAAATGCTTTGTAGGTGGTATCGTAAACCCCTTTTTTGACAAAAAAATTGATAAGTAAAAACAGGAATATCCCAGCAGTAATAGCCCAATATCTAAACCAATATGAGATAAATCCTGTCACTGTAACTAGTACTGAAAATAGGATCATTATGCTTGCTCCAGCAGGGAATTGAAATGCTGGATGCTCTTTTAATAAGCTTAGTAATAAAATTAATAGTAAGCTAAGGAATTGGATGAGAGCTGCATTTAAGTGGTTTTGGTCAAAAACTTTAACTAGATATGACTTATCGTAAGCAATATCCGTGTCTACCTTTTTGAATGAAAAAGAATAAAGGTCAAAATAAGAGTCTACTCTTATGCCTGATTTAAATGGATTTATTTTAAGCGGACGTAAAACATTAATTTTTGAAACCTTCTTTTGAGTTAATTTTTGGTCAATATTATGAGCAAATAGTTTGAAAATATCTTTATTTGTATACCTGAAATATAGATATAGCAATATATGGATTCCGATGTAGGCTATCGCAAATACCAATGCCTCAATACTAATCTGAACGTGGTCCTGGAACCCATTTTTAAATTGAAATTGAAAAAATGTGACCAAGTACGTGATAAGAAAAATCCAAGATATAATACTATTATTGATTACAAATTTTCCAAACGGTCTTTTTAGATAGCCAAGAAACGTGAATTTTTGTGCATCTAATATATAGTTTGTAATTTGGAACGACATTGAAAATAATCCAGCGAAAAACCCAAGTATGAACATACTTGTTGCATTGACCTCGTTCATATATTCGGGATCAAGAAATAGGTACGAGATTCCTAACATTCTACCCCATTTTTGGGTGATAAACATAAATAGGATAAACCAAAGCAGAAGCAATATTTGGTTTTTTCTAAAATTGTTTATCAACAACTGTGTTGGAAGAGAAAAAAGTATTGATAATAAGATATTTCTGACTCTGTAGTATAATGTTTTCACTTTGTTGTATTCTGTAATTTTAATACGGAAAACATTATGTATGAGTTATTAACTATTTCCTGATTTTTTTTTGTAAAGAAAGGGGTGTAGCCGACCTGATCTATAACTGTTCATTGAAGTGTATGGATTGAGCTTTATCTTTTCTTTTTTTACAACGATCCTCACTTCTGGGTTTAAATTTATGGTAGGTGTTATGTTTTGATTGATTTCTTTCATAAAATCAGACTTGAAAACATGCTCCGATAAATTGTCTTGATTAGCTTTGTCTCGAAAAAAGTAACCATGTTTACCTGCTCGTTTTGCTAAACATGATCGAGGGTCTGCTGATAGAATCGAGAAATTTTGTTTAAGGGAGTTTGTGCTAACTCCAGGAACTGTCTCTTATACACATCTCCGAGCCCACGAGACGTAGAGGAATCTC
>CAMFLX010000158.1 GCA_945957555.1 uncultured Cytophagales bacterium | reverse complement strand
ATGTCGATATCACTTTCTGTGGGATCACTAGGGTTTAAAAGCGTAAGGTCGCAACTGTCTTCTTCTGAAAACAAGGAACGAAACACGATAATGAAGTTTTCTCGGATCTTGTTGAAGGCATCCATAAAGGTTTCTTTGGCTACCGCATCGATTTCCGCGATCGTTTCCTTAAGCGATTCTTTTGCTTTTACCAAGTCGTCCTTCTGCTCGCTAATAAACTTAAAGCGTTCGTTGATTTCGTTATAGGCTTCCATAGCCATTGGGTTGATCGGCCCAATGCGCTCCATCTGAGTCTTAAGTTGTTCTACTTTGGCCCTGATGTCTATTTCTTGACTGTAGTTGGGTGTAAAGTCCCCCTCTTCAGCAAGCACTGCATCTATGTCCATTTCAAACTCCACCTTGAGCCTTTCTTTTACGGAAGTAAAGCCCAGTACACTTTCGTTGAGGCTATTATTCAGCTCAGTAAGCAGTACATCTATGTTCTCTTTGGCTCTTTGCAGTTCCTTCGCATCTTTTTCTTTGAGATCAATATTGCCACGAGCACCATAGTAGTCTTTTTCCGCTTCCGTGAGGCCCATCTCTACGGCCTCCTTCTCACGATACATATCTACCAACTCATCATCTTGTACATCGTTATTATCGATCAAGACTTTGATTTCCTCCTCTATTTTGGTAAGCTCTGCCCTACTCTTCTCTATTCGTTCTTTACTTCCTTCGAAGGCCTGTTGCTTAAACTCGATTTCTTGATCTATGCCTTGCAACTTGTTGCTCATCTGCACAAACTGTATGTTCTGCTGGTTAAAAGCTGTTGCTTTTTCTTCCGTCAATGTTTGTACTTTCTTAAGATCCTCGTTGAGCTGATTCAGTTTGTTGTCTAGTTCCAGCAATTCTTGTTCTGAGGCATTGGTATGGGGCTCGTACTTCTGAATCTCTTCTTCGAAGTGTTGTATTTTCTCTAAAATATCTTCTTTCTTGAAAGAACTGTCGTCCAACATTTTACTTAATTGTTCCTTCTTGGTAGTAAAGGTAATGAGTTCGTTGTTCAGCAGGGTCGCTTCCTTTTGCATATTCTCAATCAAAGCCTTTTTGGTACTCTGCTTGAGTTCTGCGTGGATCGTTTGTTTCTTGGTCAAGCTTGCATTGAGCGCACTTAGGTTGGAGGTAAGCTGAGCAATATCCTTCTCCAGCTTCTCCAAGTTCTTAGCACGACCAATCCTCTTACCTTCAAAAAGACCCACAGAACCACCTGAAAGACTGTATTTCCTTTTGACTAATTTACCATTAGCCGTAATAAATACCCCATCTTGTTTCTCTGGAATACTATCTTGATTACCTGTATATACATAAACATCTTCCAAGAGGTATTCAAAAAGGCTCTTGTATTTCTCTTCAAACTCAACGATACTGATGGCTGGTATGGTATTTTCTAATTTTTTAGGTTCTTTAGCAATATAGTTCTTGAAATTGTTCAGCACAAAGAAGTTGGCCTTGCCTTTAGAACTTTCACTGAGCAAATTGATGGATTTGATTGCATGCTCGCTGTTATCAAGCACATAGTAGTTCATGAAGGGCTCTAAGAAGTTTTCAATCAATTGCCTATACTTCTCATCTGTAAAGATCACATCAGAAAGCAGTGGTGCGTTTTTAATCCACTCCACATTCTTTTTCAAGAATCTTACCGCTTCTGGAAAACCTTCAAGGTTGTCTACCAAAGATTTGGTAAGCGCAAACTCGTTCTGTTTGGAGTCAAGACTACGGCTGTCTTTCGCGATAGAGTCTTTGATCTGCTCTAAATCTGTTTCTAGAGTCGCAATTTCATCCTGTATCTGCTCTTCGCGCTCTACGTAATCGTTCAGTTGGGCTGTTTTGATGTTGAGCTCTTTAGTCAAGCTATTGATTTTAGCTTCAAAATCGGCCAAGCCCGCTGATTGCTCAGTATTGTCACTTTGCATCTTCTCCAACTCCTGTTTGAGTGTCAATAGCTGCACACGAGCAATCTCTATATTTTTGGTGGCATTATACGCCAAGTCTTTCTTTTCTCTAAGTTCACGATTGGTAAGTTCAGAATCCTGTTGCATACTCGTCAACAAGGACTTCTGCATATCAGCATCTTCTTTGAGTTGCGACACGATCACCTCCATTTCGGCTACCTGCTTTTCGAGGGCTTTCTTTTCGTCTCCAAGACTCTTTATACTGAACTCCGCACGGTCGTTACTCTTTTTATCTGTGGCGATTTGCTCAATGAGGTAATTGCTTCGCTCCGAAAGGTTCCTAAGCCTTTCATTTTTGATTTTTTTCTCGCTTTCATAAACACGGATCTTGTTGATGGTCTCGTTTACAGCTTTTTGGCGAGATTGCACCAATTTCTCCTTGGCGACAAGTTCCAGTTTCTCTTTCTCAATTTCAGCTTCTATGGTAGCTTGCTGTGTTTCTACTTTGGAGCGCCCGAGTCTTTCTTCCTGGATTCGGTTTTGGATCTTGTCAAAATTGATCTTAAACTGACTCACCGTAATTTTGGCAAGTTCAATACTTAAGATTTTATATTCATCTTTAATCTGATAATATTTCTCCGCTTGCTTTGCTTGCTTCTCCAGAGACTTGAGGTTCTTTTCAATCTCAAAAAGCAGATCATCCACCCGCGCCAAATCGGCATCAGTATCTTCGAGTTTTTTAAGGGTTTGTTTTTTGCGAATCTTGAATTTTGAAATCCCCGCCGCCTCTTCGAAAAGCTCTCGTCTTGAGTGATCTTTATCGTTGAGGATGTCATCGACCATTTTAAGCTCTATGATCGCATAACTATCCGGACCAATACCTGTGTCTAGGAATATATTGTTAACATCTTTCAGCCTACAGGTTACGCCGTTGAGTTGATATTCGCTTTCACCTGATCTGTAATAGCGACGTGTTATGGTTACTTGGGTGTATTCGGTTGGTAATAGTCCTTTGTTGTTGTCAAATGTAATGGAAACCTCCACCATCTGTAAGGCCTTACGGTTACGGGTACCATTAAAGATGATATTCTCCATCTTGTCACTGCGTAGTGCCCTGGTTCTTTGTTCGCCCAGTACCCAACGAATGCTGTCGACCACGTTTGACTTGCCACAGCCATTAGGCCCTACGATCCCAGTAATCCCCTCGTTGAAGTTGATGGTGATTTTGTCTCCAAAACTTTTGAACCCCTTGATCTCTAACTTACTCAACTGCATAGCCCACAAAAATAGTTAAGAGTTTTTGGTTTTCAATATATTTTTCAGAACGAATTCGGCTAATCCTGCTATTGGATTAACATTATGTGGCGATTCCGTTTAGCGAAGCTTTTCAAATACCTAGCTATTAATATTGAATATAAAACGCTCGTTCTCCCTTGCAAAATGGAACTATGTTGTTGAATTAACTACTGATCATGCGGGATCACCTCCTTATTTGTAGCAATAGTTTCTGGCTCCACTTCCTGTTGAGGCGGGTAGGTCTCTTCATAGATCTTTACCAAAAGGATGAAATAGGAAAGAAACAATGGCCCATATACCAAGCCCAAGATCCCAAAAGTTTGAAGTCCAATAACCACACCAACAATGGTGATCAGTGGGTGTACGTCTCCAATACGTTTGGCTAAATAAAACCGAATGAGGTTGTCAATATTAGTAACCAACACAAAACCCCAAAGCATAATTCCAACACCACTAAACGTATGTCCTGATGCGATCTGCAAGACACCTGCCGGTACAAACACCATGGGCGAACCAATCACTGGGAGGAAAGACAAAAAGAAACAAACTGTGCCCCAGAATATAGGATCGTCAAGCCCAAAGATCAAGAAACCAATGGATACCAAAATACCTTGTATTAAGCAAATAAAACTTTGTCCGATGAGGTTAGAATAAGTGATATTGAGCAATTCAGTGCCCAGCTTCGTAATGTTCCTCTTCTTGAAAGGCAAGTATTTCATTAGTGCCCTTTCGAAGTTTTCATGCTCCACCAACATAAAAAAGAGGATGAAATACATCATAGCAATCTGTAAGAATATATCCGTGAGGCTATTCAAGCCGTCAGTAAACAAAGTAAACACCTTAGACTGCACTGATTGAATGAGATCATTTAGATTTTTCACATCGGTATACTGATGAATGATCCCCCATACCTGTTCCTTATAGACATTGATCTCTTCTGGATATTCTTTGTAGTAAACGATTTTGGCATATACCATCCAGGTAAGTGTAATGAATGGGACAATAAGTACAATAAAGGAAAAGATAATGATGGTAAAAGCCGCAAGACTGGCATTCCAGTTCTTCTTTTGGGTAAGATAGATCTGCCATGACCTAAAAATAGAGAAAAAAATAATGGAACCCATGATACCATCAAATATGATTCTAGACATATAAAGTACCCAAATCCCCAATAGCACAATAATGGCTAGGATGATAAATTTTCTTTGTACAAGGGTTTGATGCGTCATATTTTGCAGAACTGATTATTTAAAAACATAATATATGTAACCTACCAAATTGGGAAATGTTTAATAATTGTAGCAAAAGACCCTTATCTGATTATAAAAGTCTCCATTTTTATATCGGAATGAGTAAGCTCTAGCTCACATCACTTTTACTATATAACCTTCCTTGCTTAATATTTCAGCAACTTTGGTCTTCATATCACCTTGAATAATAATTTCGCCTTCTTTTGCACTACCCCCAACACCACATTTGTTTTTAAGCAATTTACAGAGGGTTTGTAGATCCTCGTCTTTACCCACAAAGCCCATGACTAGGGTTACTTGTTTTCCTGCTCTTTGTTTTTTATCGAGTTGTACTTTTAGTTTTTGTTGACTAGCTGGGAGTGTTTCCTGTTCTTCTTGGCCATTGTACTGGTAGCTGAAATCAGAACTGGTAGAATATACAATCCCTTCCCTATTCTTTCTGTTGTTACTCATGTCTCAAATTAACAGCATATTAATCAAAATTACAACCTTGCCAGCCACCTCAAAGACAAAAAAAGGGAGCCCTGCTTAAGCCCCCTTTCAAAGAAAGTTTACTGAAATACTTATTTCACTACCTTAAAATTATAGGCATATTTGGCAGAAATTACCTTTATCGTATATACACCTGAAGGCAGACTATTGAACTCATCTAATATTATATTCCGTAAAGACAGTGTGCGTTGTCCAACTTTTTCACCACCAGCAGAATAGATTTCAATTTGTTTCTCGTTTGTATTGTCAGTATAAAGCGTTGGCACCATTGCTCCAGATGTTAAACTGCTTGGATATACTTGACAGTTGCTATGAATTTGGCCAGATGCTGTACTTGTGACCACTGTTCCTGCATCTAGTTTCAGCAAAGAAACTAAGTTTGGGTTACCACTAGGTACCACTTCAAACTTAAGCCCCTCAGTTACATCAATGATATCACCAGTCATTTGGTTTTTGATCTTCAAAGATTCACTACCACCACTTATCTTAGTGATCTTCACTTCGTAAGCACTGGTAGCTTTGGATGATTCTATGAATATGGGAACCTCAAAATTAACCGATCCATTTACCGCTTTAATCGCATACGATTCATCACCTCGGTCATTTTTCGTATATACATTCAAAGTCGTATTAGCCATTTTGGGGGCATTGTTCATTAATCCATCAGTTGCATCAAGCCTGATCGTTGTATAATCTACATCACCATTTTGGGTACTGACCTTTAGAGTCACGTAACTTGGCTGAGCTTTTCTAAAGTTTGAGGCCACATACATAGCACTTACTTTTGCATTTTCTGTAATAGACATTGTTGGGTTAACGGCATTGGCTTTTACAAAGAAGCCTTGACCTGAGGTAATGATAGAGCCATTGTCACGTGCATCAGAAGCTATACCACTAGCATATGTGTAATAACCTCCACTTGCTCCTGAGTTTGGATCCCAGATATGAAAAACATCATCCACATTTGTTCTTGTCCAAGCTGAAGTATTATCCCAATCTATCGCACAAGGATAAGGGTTACCTAGCAAGTTCCATCCTTCACTTGCAGTGGGTGTATATGAAAGACTGAAAGTAAAATTACCCGTAACTGGTACACCTTTGGTTAGCAAGGTAACTGGCTCTACAGCTGGATAAACAGTAGTCCTTTTAGATGGCACGAATAAATAATAGCCTTTACCAGGTGTCAAGGTATTGGTTGTGGATGTCATAGACACAAAACCTTTGGAAATAATAGCACTTCTGTTTTCCTGATATTCTTTAATAGTAGATAGACTGGAATTTGGACTATCAAATCCTCCAGGAGCTGGACCGGAAATAATGATACTATCTTTTAGCTGTGAAACAGTTATATTGTTTTGTGAAACAGCAATATACCTCACCCCTCTTACTGCATCATTGTATCGTTCTACCTTAAAATTGGATGCGTTAGTAATACTCCCACCGACTACTCCCAAACTGGCAGTGCTATCAATCCCCAATGTTAATACTTTAGATTTTAACAACACTGTTCTATTATTTATATCAAATGTACCAGCAGCAATGTTTAGCATCCCACCCCTTCTTATGGTAACATTCGAAGCACTTGATATAGCCAATGTTCCGGTTCCAGTTTTCTCCAAATTACAAAATGTTTGCTCAGAGCCACCACCTATCGTTTGAGTACCTGAATTCGCTGTGAAGATTACCGAGCTTCCATCGTAGGGGACAAAGGTTCCGTTATTGATCCAATCTCCAGAAACTTCCAAACTGCCCCCATTGCCTAAGGTTAATGTGGCTCCGCTAGAAATCGTAAGGTTTTTCATATAACCTGTAGCACCATTCACAACAGGATAATTTACAAACCCTGAATTAATCGTAATATCATCACTGGCTGAAGGAACTGTATTGCCACACCAGTTAGCCGAATTATTCCAACTATTATTTGTGCTCCCCGTCCATTGGAAACCAGACGGATAGTTAAACTTGTGAACAGAAGCACTTGTGGATGAACATGCTCCAGAGTTAACTATCCTTCTGTACCAAATCGACGAGGTAATGTTTCCTGGAGCATAGGAAGATGAAGTAGCCCCTGAGATGTTCGCAAATGAACTGTTATCTGAACTGGATTCCCACTGATAACTATACGAGCCAGTTCCGCCAGTAATGGTTGCCGTTGGAGCAATGCTGCTTGCCGCGGTATTATAGCAGACTGTTTCGTCGGAACCTACGGTATTATTAGTAATTGTATTTAAAACTACCATGGTAACGTTGTTTGATGTAACTGTTGGAGTCGTTAAACAAGTATAATTTGAGGTCATACCACATTTAATCACATCCGCATTACTCAAGCTTGAGGCAGAATAGGTGCTTAATGTTGCACCGCTAATGGCAACATTGTTTTTATACCATTGAAAAGTCGGTCCACCGCCTGGATTTCCCGTAGAAGAGCTAAATGTGACATTTGTACCCGAACAAATATTATTAGCACCAGCACTTATTGATATGGTAGGTGTCACGTATGGGTATATTGTTAATGTACTATTGGTACTTGTTGCACTAGCACCACATCCATTGCTAACTACCACACTATATAAATATCCATTTTGAACTACAGTCGGTGCTGTCAAGGTCATTGAAGAGGTGGTAACTCCAGAATAGATACCCGTATTGGTTAAGCTACTGCCATTCTCTCTCCATTGATAACTCAGGTTACCTCCTGAAGCGATCACGGTAAGAGTACTGGTATTGCCACCACTGCAACCATTAATTGTAGATACCGGTTGACTGGTAATACTTGGGGCCGTATAAACCGTCAAATTGGCCGCATTACTCAATGCACTCCCACATGAATTAGTCGCATAAAGAGTATAATCTTTATTGGTATGGATGGCCGTAGGAGTTACAGAAAGAGTACCAGTTGTAGCTCCCGAAAACACCGTACCGTCAGCAACAGTACCATTCGAAATATCTGCACCATATTCCCGCCATTGTAACGATGTTGCATAAGTAGCTGCTGCTGTAAACGTTGTTAAACTTCCCGAACATACTCCACTTGCTGATGGTTGTGAAGCAATGGAAGGAGGAACATTAACAATGTAATTATAAGATGTGGAAGTGCCCGTACAAGATAGATATACGGGCGTAATTGTCACAGTTGCTGTTACTGGTGCACCTGTATTATTGGATGTATTAAAAGACGGTACTGTCGTAGAACCCGAAGTTGGCGATAATCCTATGGATGAATTATTGATACTCCAATTAAATGTTGCTCCGCTTGATCCTGATAAATTTACAGAAGCAGTCCACAAACCAACACATCTAGTTTGGTCAGAAGGTGTACTCGCTGTAGGTAAAGGGGTTACGGTAATGACTGCCGAACCAGAAACAGAACCTCCTGTACAAGTGCTTGCATCGGTAACACTTACAAGAGAATAAGTTTTGGTGCTACTAGGGCTTACTAAAAACACATAAGGATTTGCATACACATTGTTTACTGTAGTATTGGACGTTCCATCAGAATAAGTAACCGACCAAGGTGCTATACCTGTTAGGGCAATTGAGACAGGGGCACTAGTACCAGCACATATAGTTTTGGTACCACTAATGACAGCTGTTGCGGCCGTGGCCGTAATACTAAACTTGATGGTATTGCTATATTCAGAACACCCACTTGCGGTAGCTTTCCTTCTATACCAAGTAGTTTGGCCTACGGCTAATGGAGTATAGTTTTGAGCTGTACCTCCAAGTAGAAAAGAAACCGCACTAAATCCTGAAGTGGACGAAGTGGTGCTTTCTTCCCAGCTATAAGTACCACTAGAAACACTAGTGGCACTTATAGCTGGACCTACAGTTGCTGCGCAAAAACCTTGACTAGCAGTGGTAATTGTATTATTAAACCCAGAACAGGCATCCCGTCCAGAACATCCAGAAGCACAAGAGAAGGGTGTGATACCAAATATGGTACTAGAATTACTAGTATTCATTGAACCTACAGTAGTTAAGCTACCAGTACCACCAATAGAAGCTGTATTACTTGAGGCATAATTACCGGATATTGCCATAGTTCCTTCAACAACAATGACACCAATTTGAGTATTACTGACATTGCCCGAAACATTCATAGTTACACCTGAACCAACCGTGAGTGTAGGCGCAGGACTACCCGACCCACTCAGGATAATATTGCCTGAAATGTTATCCATACTGGTGCCACCCAAGGTTACTGAAGCGTTATTTGACAAGGTAAAGTCGCCACTACAAGTAAATGTCCCCTGTATGGAACTTGATGAAGTGTTACTAAAAGTAGCACTCCCCACGGTAACCGAGGCACCACTCTGTATTGTAACAATGGCCGAATTACTTACCACAAAAGCTCCCGAAAAAGTGACTATGGCAGGACTATTGATAACCAAGCTACCGCCTGAAAGTGCTAAATCTGAATATGAGGCATTTGAAGTTATAGTTGTAGTGCCTGATGTTATGGTAAGGGTCTGGCAATAGCTTTTAAAACTTTGTAATAGCAATATGCTAAATAACGTAAAAATTTGATACATCCGGATAAGATAGTTTCTGTTCTTTTTCATCTGTTTTATTTGTTTGTATTCTGTGTTATGAATTGTATTATTTGTTTTTTCATAAATATCCCCATAATACCTTCGAGGTATCTCCTGCACTGCCTATCTGTAAAGGATTATCTATGTTTAAGAATTATGAGATCTAAGCGTTAAATGCTTGATGATTTTGTATTTTCTAAATGTGTTAGCATCTTAATCATTTTGTGAGAGTTTAGAATCGTTAAAGAATAAAATTTCAGTAAGTTTAACTCAACGTATGGATAGTTTATATCAAACAATTATTTGTCGGTACGACCATACAAGCGGTAAACAGAATCACCAAAGAAATGGCCAAGCGCTTTCTAATTACCTCCCCTCTAGGACGTTTAGAAATTACCTAAAGAAAAAGCTTTACAAGAATAATATATGAAAACAATAAAAACTAATTTTTAAAGAACTTTCTATAAAACGCTCAAAATTAAATACAATTAGAGAATAACTTACTAAATACGAAAAACATAATCTCATCCTGAATTCTAGATTCCTCGACAAATCTTCTGGATTTCAAAAACAGGAAATTTGAACCCTAGTAAAATATGACTAATTTCGGCGTATCAAATACTCTCAATAACAATGTCATTTATTAAAAACCTATTTTTAAAATTGAAGAAAGGCAACAGACTGAGCTCTGAGCCTCCCAACGGAATACCGCTAAAAGAAAAAAAGAACTTCATACATATCAAGAAAACAGAGATACTTGATACAGGACAACAGAATGTCTATTTCCACTTCCCCGACTACGAAATGGAAGCTTTTGGAATCGAAATCACAAATAACGCTACACCAAACACTAAAGTCATCAAATCATCATGGGTGCATAATACACCTATGGACAAAATCAAGCTTTTTTCAAAATACAATACACATTTTCAAATCGGAGTGACGAGTGAAGATGGTAATGGATTTCTTGTTTTTGGAGCATATTTAAAAGAAATCAAATTTAATATGGGCGACACGATCTCTATTCAGTTTGAAGACGAAGAAGCATGGGAATTTGTACTCACAGAAAAAGGTCACAGAGCTGGTAAAGACCACGAAGGTAGTCTCAGCGAGGTTAAAATTGTAATCTCAGAAGAAAGACTCCAAAAACTAGCAAACCTCCCTCTCAAAAATGGCGATACCAAGATTTTAAAAACGAATCGAGCCATACCAATTTTCTAGATGCTACCCAGCAAAGAAACCTGTGTGCTATGAGTCAAATGATCGAAATAGGCCTGAAGGCTGTTTGAGCTTGTCCAAAATCAAAGCTTGTACTGTAAATCCTATTTTTTCAACCCAAAGCATGTTTTGTGAATTAATTAACATTGAGAACAATTCTGAACCCTTAAGAACCCTACAATATTCATCGAGAATAATTCTCAGTCATTGAAAATTTTCCCATATCATCGAGAATAATTCTGAGGCACTTAGAGTAATTTTAAATCGTTCAGAATAATTCTGGAACTCTGAGAACAATTCCGAAACACCGATATTTTTAAAATATTCATTTTAAATAATTCTGAAGCACTGCGAGTAATCCTAAATCGTTGAGAATAATTCCTAGCCTTTGAGAACTTTTCTAAGCCTTTGAGAACTTTTTAATATTCATAAGGAAAAGTTCTCAATCACAGTAAAACCTGCTATAATCATCGGGAGAAATTCTAAACCGATGAGAACACTTCAACAACCTTTGATAATAATTCTAAGACCTTGAGAGCTTTTCAATATTCATAAGGAAAAGTTCTCAATCGTCCAGAACTCTGCTATGATCGTTGAGAAAAATTCTGAAGCGTGGTAAAACCCGAACAACCTATTAGAATAATTCCGAACCCTTGAAAACCCATCAATATCCATTGAGAAAAGTTTTCAAAGTCCTAGCTCCCTATTGTCAATGATGAGCATTTTATAACATACAAAACATAGCATCACTGGCACACAAAATATTTTAATTATCTTGTGCGAATTTTCAATTGAATTATGAGGAAGTTAGCCAGTATCCAACGCATAAAAGCATTATCGCCTATAGAAGGTGCCGACGCCATAGAAACCGCCAGTGTTTTGGGCTGGCAACTGGTAGTTAAGAAAGGTGAGTTCAAGATCGGTGATCTAGCGGTATATGTAGAAATAGACAGTATCATGCCCGATAGTCCAGAATTTGAATTTTTAAAACCTAGAGGCATGCGCATCAGAACAGTACGTTTGCGCGGCCAAATATCTCAAGGTATCTGTTTCCCATTAACTATATTACCTAGCGATTTTGCAGCCATAGAAGACGCTGATTGCACAGAGGTCCTGGGCGTGACCAAATATGATCCACCAATTCCTGCTTGCCTAAACTGGATCATGAAGGGTACCTTTCCTTCATTTATACCCAAAACTGATGAAACACGAGTACAAGTGTTACAGCATCTCTTGGACAAATACAAAGGAGAACATTGCCATATTACCGAAAAGTTGGATGGTAGCAGTACTACATATTTTCTCAAAGATGGGGACTTTGGTGTATGTAGTAGAAACCTAGAACTTTTAGAAGACGCAAGTAATAGCCTTTGGAAGGTAGCACGAGCCCTGAACGTGGAAGAAAAACTACGCTCGCTTCAAGGCAACTTTGCCATACAGGGTGAAATCATTGGCGAAGGGATACAAGGTAATAAGTTAACCTCAATTCGGGATAAGGAATTGTTTATGAGCCGACGCACTGTGGGC
>CAMFLX010000157.1 GCA_945957555.1 uncultured Cytophagales bacterium | reverse complement strand
CAATGGCACCCATATAGCCACGCTACAAACCGATGCACAGATGGTTAACTTACCTAGTTCCCTCAAAGCAGGCATGTACATCATGGTGATGAAAGGCCAAGAGAACAAAGCTTTTGTGAAGTTTCAGGTAAAATAAGAACATCCACCCATAATTCATCAATCAACATCTCTCGCCGTAGGCGAGGGATGTTTTCTTAAACCAAGCAATATAATTCTTAATGTATTCATCAATTTTTAAGGCAATGGCTAGGCTCAGGGCCTTGGTTGCACTGCTTTGCTTATTTGCCACAGATACGAGTACAGCGCAAGACTGTAACTTGGTAGCCAATGGTGACTTTGCAGAATATAACAAGGGCTGGACTTTCAGCTCACAATGGCCTGCTTTTGCAGACTATGGGGTAGACCTTCAAGGCAGGGCTTTGATCCAGATCGTGCGCTTTGAAAACCCTCAAAAAGATGCCAAGTTTACCATGGCCTTCGACATGATCGCGCTAGAACAAGGTCAAAAATATGAACTGAAACTGGAACATTCTTCTAATCAGGAAAACCTCCCGATCACCATTAGGTTAGTGGATACTAAAGGTACGGTATATTACAGCAAAGAAACCTCATCCCCTCTCAATACCGCTACATTTGCAGATAGCTTTGAACATATAGGCCCAAGTAACGACAGCCTCAAACTGGAAATCAAACTCCCTACCGACAAGTTCAAGTTTTACATAGACAATATTAAAATACAAAACAGCAATTGCTTAGCAGGCACCGCAACACGCAAGAGCCTTAATCCGCTCTTGACGCAAAGCAAGGCCAGCACAGATAACAATGCATCAAACAGTACAGCGAGCAAACCAGAAGCGAAAGCCTATATAAAGCCAGGCTTTGCCAATATGGAAATCAGCGGTTATGCACGTTTTGAAACCGTATACAGGCATCTGAGCCAGAGGTATCATGTGAAAAGTGAGGGTGTGGATCCATTGACAGACAATGCTATTATGATCAACGGAGTTTATCCAGACTTTCCTTTCAATAATGGTAGAACCACGGGTTATAGGGAACCCATGCTGATGTTGGAAATGAAGGTACAACCGATCTACAATACCTTTCTCAAAACCGACTTTACCATAGACAACCAACTGGTGGGCAATGTGATGGATACGTCCATACAACAAGCACGCAGAATAGAGATGTACCGCTATGTAAATGCAGAAGTAGAACATATCAAAAACTGGGGCACCTTGCGACTCAAAGCGGGTGGGGTACACTTTACACAATTTTCTCCTTTAACCTTTTATGCTTATGAGTGGAGAGATGATATGTTTGAGCGCTACCCTTGGGAGTGGCGCAATAATTCCAACGAGATTTATCAACAATATTACGAATCAAAAAGTATAGCGCGTGATGCGCGCTTTGCCAATACCAGTGTGGGTGGCTTTTTCCTAGAAGGTGAAAAACTACCGAGAGGTTTTTCATTTAAAGCCCTGTTTGGTAAAACAGGAAATGCCAACAATGGCTTTTTGACCTTCAACTCTGACAACTACAAATATGTGAAGGCCTTAAGAATTTCTAAGAATATAAAGGGTGCTGAAGTGGGAATAAACTTCTATAATCAATTTGCTTGGCAAAAAAACAGTAGCAACCCCAAAGACACTCTTTCTGGAAAAGATGAGGAGACAATTGTGACCGCAAACACTTCTTATTCAAACAAATTATTTTCATTGAGTGCAGAGCTGGGCTTTGCCCAATATGAATCATTCAATAAAATACCAGATGCAAATACGGGTTTGATTGACTTAAAGACCTACAAGTTTGGCCCCACTCCTATTGGAAGATTAAGAATAGAATCCAATAATTTGATCAAAAATACGCCTATTTCATTTTTAGGGTATTATATAGGCAATGGGTACTTAAATTTAAATAGCTCGGTTCTTAATAGTACCATGTTTGGTGCGGTTCAAACAGATGCAACCTATGTGAGTACCTATCCTAAAGCAATAACGGAACTTGGTCAAATGTCAGCCAATAGAGTATCGGGAGTATTTGCTATTAATCCAAGCATCAAAAAACTGAAAATTTCACTTGGATTAGGATTGAGCAAAGAAGTAACGGCTGATCCTTTCACGCCTTATATATCGTTCCAACACAGGGTAGCGAGCATCAATAGATCTCGTTTTTGGTTCTACAGAGCCCAAGCTGGTAATTTTGGGAATTTAACCAACTTTTGGAGGAGATCATGGGAGCAATTATACATTAGGGACAAAAGTATCATTACCAATCGTCCTAATTTTCTCACAATAGATGCTAGTCTTAAATACAAATTAAAATTCATAGCCAGAGATTTGATCTTGACCAATTACACCAATTACAACAATGTATATTCAGGCACTGGCCCATCATTGTGGGGAGGGAATAATTTGCTGAGCTACATCTTTAACGATGTTACCGCTTTTTACACATTAAATAAAACGTTCACTCTGGTAGGACAATTCTGTATTGAACATGCCATATCTGATGGCAAAAGATTGGGCAAATCCATAAATGATCTAACTGTAAACAACGGAATCAATCAATTCGGTCACTCCTATGGGATTGGATTGGACATTATCACAGGGGCTAGATCCGGTTTGTATCTGCGTCAAAAATGGTATGAACACACGGATAAAAATTACGTGAATATGCTTTTTTCTGATGGATCTATCCGCAGTGACCATTTCAAAGGCTTCGAATCCAGTGCAGAATTTAAAATTTTCTTTTAAAAATATTAATTACAATATAATGATCAGGTTATTCATCATAACAACTTTATTTTTTTCAACAAGCTTGCTTTGGGCTCAAAGTCCGAGTATGATTTACTACAAGGGGCTGGGTCGTTCATTGGCGGATCTAGACCGTATGGAT
Organism: uncultured Cytophagales bacterium; assembly: GCA_945957555.1. Lineage (GTDB taxonomy): Bacteria > Bacteroidota > Bacteroidia > Cytophagales > UBA9547 > CAMFLX01. The sequence goes on along the minus strand of CAMFLX010000157.1, from coordinate 9,352 downwards.
GAAAAAAGCAATTATCTTAAAAATGACTCTACTTCAGAGAGAAGGGATCTAAATGGTATATTTCTGTTTGATCTTGGGGTAAACGTAGAGCCCAACGAACAACTGAGAGCCAAGGTAATCATGCGTTTGTCCAACCCCTTTGGTGCTTTTTACAGCTTTGGAAGTTTGTTTAGGTTTCGTCAGGTAAGCCTAGAAGGCATTCTGGCAAAAAAGTTCTATTACAAAATAGGCGATATGGACTTGCAAATGACACCCTATACTTTGCATAACTCTGAAGACTCTTGGTATGAGTTTGAATCAAGGATATTTGCAGACCGCAGAGCTATTATGCAATATGAAAACTTCAACTTTGGTAATAAATGGAGGATGCAAGGTGTGTACGCCAAAACGGGATGGGTATTCCCTAAATGGGCTGACTCCTTAAATATATCTGCTTTTACGACCAGAACGAATAGGGCTAACCTACTTACCACACCAGATCGATTGATATCGGGAGCAGAACTGAGTCTTGGTGGCAAAAAATATATAGATGCGGGAGCTAGAGTGATTCAACACTATGATGTGATTGGTACTGCACCCGATAGCAACAAAAACTATAAAAACGCCGTGGTAAGCTTCAATGGAGCTTTTAAATTAGATAACGAAAAATATAGTCTCAGACTTGCAGCAGAAGGCGGGTTCTCTACTTATGAAAAAGAGAACAAAGTCAAGAAAGATAATTATTCTGTAAATGATAATTTCTTTGAGCTTGGCCTACATGGGAAAGGCAAAAAATCAGGTCTATTTGCTTCAGCTAGTTTCCGTCAAGTAGGGGCTTTATTTTACAGTGCTGCGGCTCAAACTAGGCGTGTATACGACTACGCAGCGGTGGGTATTTTTGACAAGGGAGGTAACCAAACGCTTAACAGGAGTCAAACACTCTTTGACCGTGTACAAAGTACTGCTGTGTACAACTACGATATCAAAGATCACTTGATGAACTATAGTTTATACAACTTTGTAAATCCTTATGGCAAAGCAACACCTAACAGAACAGGAGTCAATGTTGACTTAGGCATTAAAAGACCTGACAGCCTTATCGATGCCAAAGTATTTGTAGCATCATTAGGAGAAATAACAGGAGAAGGCGTGGACGAAAAAAGGAAATTCACGGAAATAGGTGCTGGTCTTAACTTCTCTTTAAACAAAGCTTTGGGCATCAAAAGAAACATTCTCTTGAATGCTGGTTATAAATCTAGCAGCGCAAAGCGTAGTGGTATTGCTGCAGTGGATCTAAAAACTAACTACTTGGATCTTGGTGCTCAATTGGAATTTGCTAAACAGATTTCCTTGTTGTTAGGTTATAAACAGTTCACCGCAAACGGTAAAGATTATACTTCAGTATATGATAACTTTAATAGGATCCTTTCATATACATATTTAGAAAACAACTTTACGGTATCGACTGTTGCCATAGGTGCCAAATACGATCTGAGTTCCATTTCGTATGTAACTCTGAATTATGCCATGAATACCATGAAGGATAAGAAAGTATCCATGATGGATTATAAGTACAATCAATTATTCGTAAACTTTACGATCAATTTCTAACATGAAGAAACGAATATTCAGTATCGTAATTGTGCTCCTTTTTACTACCCTATCATGTAGTAAAAAGGGGCATGTGGGTCCCGAGTTAGCACCAGCAACAAGTAACTTTGCGCTTACGACTCCTCTGACACCCAAATATGTATCAGCCAACTATAGAACTCAAAAGAACTTCTATAAGGCACAGTTCAATGAAAGAGTACATTGGACATTGACACTAAAAGGAGAACAATCGCAGGCATTGAGAATATATACAGGTATTGCCGACCATATAGATAGCGCAAGTACTTTGTGGGATGGTAAAACCAATGGCAATACCTCTGATCTCAATATTTTCTTAAGGGGCGAAAGAGTGATCGCAGAATTGGCAATTACAGCACATCCCATTATTTACAGAGATACGACCACAATCATTGCATCGTATAACTATGGTTTGATCATCAATGACTTTGAACTTGCTAAAAAGCCAACATTGTACGGCTTCTATGAATCAGATCTTAGAGATGTGGGCAAGGATACTTACAGCAGCTACCTCGATAGCTTGGTACATCCACCTCAGGGCAAAAAATACTTCCAGATCGATGCCTTTGATGGCAGCAAGGATTATTATGTGACCAACTTGGGCTTCAATGCCAATCAAAATGGTAATCCACCTATGTTCAATTTTGCGGCGAGTGCTGCTTTTGGCAACAAAATTCCGAGTGCTGACAGTCTTTATATCAACATGTTTGTCTATGGAAATGGCATAAGTAACAAATCTAAGCTAGGGATCCAACTTAGTGAAACGGATATTCTGTATAAGGACAATGTTGGTTATGATCAGCCAGAAACATATACCTATGATGTCACACTTAATTTCACGGGTTGGAAATTAATCTCTATTAAATATACTGACTTCGTGATACCCAATTATATACAGCTGAACATTCCGAAAAGTTTAACTGTAGTAAAAGAACCTGCAAAGATTAATTCTTTTGCATTCTTAGTACAAACTACCGACAATGCTGGTAGTGTATTTAATGCTAAAATAGATTATCCGATCTTAACATTTGGCAAACCTTTATTAGAATCCAATGATTAAAAAGATACTCAACATAACAATCATAGTATTGGGCTTGCAATCTTGCACCCAATGGATAAACCAAACCTTGGTACCGGAAAGGCCCGTGAACCATGCGGAATATGTGAAGCCGATTCCTGCAGAACAGCGCTGGAAGAATTTGGTGATCACCGACTTTAGCAAACAAAGTTTTAACTGGAGGATCAGCCACCCAGCAAAAATGGCGGCCAAACTTCAAGATTCTGTATGGGCTGTCAATATGAACAATGTAGGGCCCGACTATGAGGAGATCACCATGAGTTTCCCTCCTACGGACTTCACCAATGTGAAAAACGTGATTCTCACCGCCGCAGCAGATGGGTACATCCCTCCCTACATCAGGTTTGATATCACAGACAAAAATGGCTTTTCGACGAACTTTAAGGTGACCTTGATCAAAGTCGTACCTAGTGATGGCTTCTATGACTACAAGCTGAACTTTAACGGCAAATACATTCAAAGTTGGCCGAGTATGCAAAAGGTAGATTCAAGCAACATCGTGCAGATTAAGATGAACATCAATCCGCCCCATGCCACAAAGAACCCCTATACTGGGCAGATCCAGTTTAGGTCGATGAAGATTGTTCCTTTTAGAAAACCCAGCAATTAAGATAAAAAAAGGGCTGCAATGTGTGCAGCCCTTTTTTGTGCTCCTCCCACTATGAAAAGCCCCAATATCTGTACGCATTAACATTTAATGTCACACCGTTTGAGCTTGTTGGTATCACTTGTTTTTGACCGTGGAAGCACCCAATACACCGCTACTTAGAAAACCTCCCGAATAGGCAAGCTTAGCGCTGTAGTCTCCTACATTTTGATAAAAATAATGATTTCTAGTGAAACCAAAAACAATGGAAAATGTATTAAACTTTAAGAAACTTATAGATGTGATCAAAATTACTACTTATTATATCAAAAATATATTTCCCTTCTTGGTTGCACTATTATTGATGATAAGCATCAACATTACCAAGTTAACGGCCCAGTCCACCTGTGCTGGGAGTCTAGGGGCACCTATCTTCTTTGAAGATTTTGGTACGCCCTCAGCATGCTACAGTACCACAGGTTTGTCGGCAGGAACTACCAATTATACTTTTAAAGCCCCAAGTGCCTCGAGCATGGACCCTCCCAATGATGGTGAATATGTATTGTTTTGTGGCTCTACAGCCCCTTGGTGGAACTGGGGCTTGTGGCATCAAACCTATTATGACCATACCACAGGCACTGGTACAGGCACTGGCTCCAACATGCTGATCGTCAATGCAAGTTTTACATCAGGAGAGTTTTATAGAAGGGCCGTTACGGGCTTATGTCCCAATACCAATTATACATTTTCTATTTATGTAGCCAATATGGCTGATCTAGATGTAGAGGCAAGCGTTTGTGGAAGTGGCTCTATAAAACCAGATTTGGCGTTTAATATATTTAATTCGGGAACAAGTACCATCTTGGCATCGAGCAATACGGGCCCCATACCCTTGTCGGCCAATTTCAAATGGAACTACTATGATTTCTCTTTCACGACCAGCGCTGGGCAGACCAGTGTGGATGTGGTACTTCAAAATCTAGCAAGTGGTGGCTGCGGTAATGACTTAGCCCTCGACGATATCGCCGTTAAAGCTTGTGGACCTAGCCTCTCAGCGGCTCTTAACCCAAGTGCGAGTGTTAATACAGGAACCACAGTAACACTCGATGGTACTATAGGGGGAGGATTTGTGAGCCCCGTGTATCAGTGGCAATCTAGCACCGATGGTATCAGTTGGACAAACATAAGCGGTGCTACAACTATAGACTACATACTGCCTAACGTGACCTCGGCTGATGCCAAGTACTATCGACTACTGAGTGCCGAAAATGGCAACATCAATAACATAAATTGTAGAATCGTGTCTAATGCGATTCAGTTGAATGTGATCACGGTTACCCCCCTGAAAGATCATAGTTTACAAGCCTATTTTGTATCAGAAAACGAGGTAGAGCTGATCTGGAATTCTGTCGGTCAAGACGCGTGCACCTTTGAGGTCTACGGGTCTGTTGAAGGCACAGACTATGTTTTATTAAACACAATGACCTGTAAAAAGACTTACCTGTATGACTATAAGCATACTTTTGGTGAGCACCCAACAATGAAGTATTTTAAAATAAAAGAATACAAAAATACCCACTATGCTACATGGAGCAACGTGGCCTTTGCCCGTAGTGACTCATATAACAAAACACAAATGTCCTTCTTCCCCAATCCGATCAGTACAGGTTCAGAAATCAATGTTTACTGCAGCACAGCGGTGTCCAAAATAGATCTATTTGATCTCAAAGGTAGGTGGATCAATACTTTTAACATACAAGACGAATCGAGCTTTAAACTAGATATATCAGAGCTACCCAAGGGCTTATATTTTGCCAAAGCAGAAACTACGGAAGAAATCTTGATTGAGAAAATAGTATTGGAATAGTAAGAACAAGGATTGAACGCCCGTTTTACAGGCGTTGTAATATTTTGTACAATAAGGTATTCGGGCACTAATAGTTTGTGAGCGATAAACCATAGTTTAGTCTCTGGTTTATAAATTAAACACGACTACAAAACGCTTGATTTTCAGCACACTATATACACAGATCTACTACTGCATGATTATGACTTAAAGTGTTACTATAAGAAGCTAAGGCTGATAAGAATCATATTCCGATACCGTTACCTTTTTATTTTTCATTTGTTCTTTATGCAATTGTTTCAAGCCTTGGTATAATGTCAAGATATTTTTATACTTATCAAACTCAAAGAACATGAGAAAACAGATATTTTTACTCGCTTCACAAGGGATTCTCATAGCTTTGGGTCGTACAAGGTTCATAAAGCTTGTACAGCACAATTCCGTCAGCATTTATGACACAAATACTACACAAGCAATGATTGATGGAGCACCTAAACACAATACAACCTCTATGACCCAAATCAAAACATCGTACAAACAAGATTCTTCAAATAGCGATAACCATAGAATTAATGTTTCATATAAAATATAATAACGACATCCCAATTTATACGTAAACAAGTAGACCATTTAACTGATCTGCTCTATTGCGATACATATTGCGGGCTTTGTTACATTTAAATTAAACCACTTCTTCAACAATTCTTTGATTCTTTTAAACATGCGTAAATCATTCATTCTTTACTCCATCACGTTTTTGTTGAGCCTTTCAGGCCTCTTTGGACAAACTTATTATATGACCAGTCCAGAGGGATTCGGTGCCAATACCACAGGAGGTGGCAATGCCAGCCCAACTACAGTAAGCACTTATGCTACGCTAAAAACAGCATTGACACAATCAGGCGCTGCAGTAATTTTGGTTTCAGGCAGTATTGACTTCTCAACCTCAGGGCCCATAAAAGCCGTGATCTCCAACAAAACATTGCTCGGATTGCCAGGCGCAAGATTTGTAAATACCAATCAAACGACTTCTGGTATTTTATACCTGTCAAATGGCTCGACCAATGTGATCATCAGAAACCTAATATTTGAAGGACCAGGGGCATGGGACAACAATGGTAATGACAACTTGACGGCTGATGGATGCACCAATCTATGGGTGGATCACTGTGAGTTTCAAGATGGCGAAGACGGTAATTTTGACAATAAAGGTAAAACTGACAATGTAACGGTTTCTTGGTGTAAATTCACCTACCTCAAAGCGACTAGGGTACATGGCTCGGGAACTACCGACGACCACCGTTTCACCGACCTTATAGGCTCTAGTGGTACCGATGCTCCTGCAGACTTACACTTCAGTATTACCTTTCAAAACAATTACTGGGCCGCTGGATGCAAAGAAAGAATGCCAAGAGCTAGAAATGCAGAACTCCATATCTTAAACTGCTATTATAATACCATGCCTACAAGTTCTGTAGCCTTGGGTTTAGGTGGTGGCAGTAACAATACAACTTGTTATGTTGAAAACACCAACTTTGCAAGCATTGGTACTGTATACAAAAACTACAACAGTAGCGACGGCGGAACAGTGGCCCTTACATTTTCAGGTTGCCTCAACAGCGTAGCAGACGTAGGTTCTGTTACCAAACCAAACTACAACTACACCACATATCCCGTGGCTAATGTTGCAGCAGCAGTAGGTGATCCTGGTTGTGGAGCAGGTGCTACTTTAATGGTTACGCCCAATGGTGCCATATCTTCAGGCGTTTGTAGTGTGGTATCTGCTGTGGAGGCTAGCAACATATCCAGAGACATCAACTGCTATCCAAGCAAAGTAGAGAATCTCTTGAATATCGATTTTACAAATACTGAAAGTGCTTATACAAGCATTGATATTTATGCGGCAAATGGCAATAGGGTATTTTATGACACCAAAAATATTGCTTCGAACGAGCACATTGAATTGAACCTGAGCCACTTGCTCTCTGGTGTGTATTTTTGCACCATCAAAAACGGTAGTTCGATGATCAAACATACATTTATAAAGCAATGATATAGAAATAAGGTATGCTATTGCTTTATCTATCAGAAAAAAACATAAATCATAGCCCATAGCTTCCATCATAAAAAAGAGGCTGTCCGAAAAGGTCTAAAATGAAACTTTTAATTAAATTATTCCAAGATTCATATTGTTTCATAGTTTAAAAACAAGTATTAAATTGCACTAAAAAACATGAGGCTGCCCTTTTTGGACAGCCTCTTTTTAAATATGTCCTTATAGGCTACTTGTTTTGTGCACATATTTCAGCCGTAATTGGGCTTCAATTGTCAGTAAGTCTCTATCCTTAAATCTTTCTAAATCGTTACAGACTAGGTAAAGCCCTATGATCATAAAGTATAATACACATCGAAAACATAAGGTAACGTCTATCTATCTTAACTTATTCATTCCTATCATTTCAGATATCTTTTCTAGCAGAGCTTCCTCAGTATAAGGCTTGGAAAGATAACCATTCATACCGGCACTCATATAGCGTTCGTTATCACCTTTCATAGCATTGGCAGTTAGCGCTATGATCGGAACACCTGCACCCTTCTCATCAAGCATTCGAATCAATGCTGTAATCTCTACCCCACCAATATCGGGCAATTGTATATCCATCAAAATCACATCGTGATGGTACTGGACATATTTTTCAAGTGCACCAGCCCCTCTATCCTCAATATCGACCACCAAGCCATTTTCTTCCAAAATATGTTTGCATATCATCTGATTAATAGGATTATCCTCCACCAAAAGCACCCTAACGCCAAGCAATTTATCCTTATCCAGTGGCATTTTTGATGGTATTGTATTTATATTCTTGAGTCTAGGATAGGAAATTTGGGCTTCAAACACACTTCCTTTCCCTTCGGTACTTTTACAGCTTAGAGTCCCGTCTTGCAACTCTACAAGGCTCTTACTTATAGAAAGACCCAAACCTGTACCTCCATAGCCCTTATGAGCTTGTTCATATTCTCCAAAAATATGGGGGAGACGATCAGTTGGGATACCGACACCAGTATCTTCTACTCTAATTGAAATTAATGCATACTCTGGATCTGAGGCACTTAGATCACTTACTGAAATATATACGGAACCTTTATGGGTAAACTTTATAGCGTTATTAAGTAAGTTTAAAGCTATTTGCGAAAGCCTGTAAGGATCGCCCAAAATCATAAGCTCTTTTGCTGGCATTTCGGCATATAGGGTCAGACCTTTGTTTTGCGCCTTTTGTAGCAAAGGTACTAGCGCCGATTCCAGCACCTCATTAGGAGAAAAAGGGGCATTTTCCAGCTCAAATTTTCCAGACGACATCTTGGCCATGTCCAAAATATCATTGATAATCACCAAAAGGTTTTCAGCAGATTGCTTGATACTACCCAGACTATGAAGTTGTTTATCATCAAACAGAGAGGACTTCAACACTGAAGTCATACCCAATATACCATGCAGTGGTGTTCTGAGTTCATGGCTCACATTAGCCAAAAACAGTTCTCTGGCCTTCATTGTTTTTTCAGCTTGTGCCTTGGCGATTTTCAGCTCCCTTTCCATACTGATGCGTTGGGTAATATCTTGTGCAGAACCTACTACATAAGGTGGTTCGCTACCTGAATCCACCCGGTAGTTATGGTAAAGCCAATAGTAGGTTTTACCAGTTGCCCCTCTTACCTTTAAGGTACCCTCTGATTGCCCAGTAGTCCTGATCTCGTCTAAATACGCCCAATAGCCCTCCATCTCGTTTTCATTAAAGAGGATCGAGAGGCTCTTTCCTATCAAATCTGTTTCCAATGAATAACCTAATGCTTTAAAAGCCGCTGGATTTGCGCTAAGAATCAAACCATCCATATCATGTGTACAGATCAATGCCTGACTGTTATCAACAAGCTCTTGTTGTTTCCTTTCAGCTCTTTTTCTCTCATCAATATCTAATATTCTGACAAGGTAGAAGGGTTCTTGATTTGGTGGACTTACGAAAGTAGCCGATATAGCCCCCCAAAACACACGACCAGTCCTTGATACATACTCAATCTCATCGCTCCAACTTCCTGTATCGCGAAGTGAAGCCGTAATCGCATCTAATTTTTTTTGCGTATAGGGAACCCTTTGTAAGCTCGACCCTCTAGTACCCATAAGCTCCTGTCGACTGCTGAATCCAAACAGCTCGCAAGCCCAATTGTTACAATAGGTGAT
>CAMFLX010000156.1 GCA_945957555.1 uncultured Cytophagales bacterium | reverse complement strand
GGCCTGAACTTCAGCCTCATAGTTGCTATTGCATCTATTCCTTTGATATTTTCCCGCGCTCTACACCGTATTGTATGGCCGCTTCAAGCACCTCTATGTTTATATCTTTTAGCGTTTTAAACTTAATACAATATCCAGTTACGCTTGCCTTGCCCAGTTCTGTGCCATACGTCCTTGCCAAATAGGTCTTATCTTCAATACCAAGAATATATACAGAGATCCCTGTTTTGTTCGCGCTTAAGCCAATTTGATAAAACTCTCTACTTGTCCCATCAGCATATTTCATGGTCTGAAATCCATATCCAATATTGGGGTTCGAAACGATTTTGCCTTTGTCGTCTTTACCATTCAAGAACCATAATTTACATGCTGGCATCAATCCTAGAATACTTCGATGTAAACTTTGCATGTCGCTGCGTTTGGGTTCAGTTTGGCTGGCAATATAATCGTTGATTTGTTCTAGTACCTTCATATCCATATAAAATGACGGGTGTTTTGTTTGCTTTAATGTTCCATTGGCTATCGGGACACTCTACCTTACTGTCTGATCGTATTTTCTCTTATGGTCGTTTGGAGAAACTTGCCAATACTTCTTCCAAATTTTTCATTTGCATCGCATAGCCTTCCTTGAAGCCCATTTCAATCATCTTCTCTAAGCGGGCAAGCGATTCATTGTAAATAGTGATATCCACTTTTGTCTTTCCATTTTGTTCGCTGAAATTAAAATCCCAATCTGAACCTGGCAATTCAAGGTTTTCATCTTTGTCCGCAAAAGCATTAAACATTTTGAAGTTGGTCTTTGGACTGATGGAAGTATATTTTTGAACTGACCAACGCTCCTGTCCTTCTGGACTTACCATTGCATAAAATCTTCGCCCACCAACTTCAAAATTCATAAATTTTGTTTTCGATGTGAAGGGTTTAGGCGCCCACCATTGGTCAAGAATTTCTGGTTTGGTATAAGCATCCCAAACGAGTGAAAGCTCGGCATCAAATTCTCTTGTTATGAATACTTTTTGCGCTACTTTGTCTACGGTAAAATCAAATAGTAAATTGCTCATTCTTTTATTTTTTTAAGTGTTGATAATACTTCGTCTAATTGATTAAATTGTGTTTCCCAAGTTTTTCTGAATTGAGCCAACCAATGATCAATTTCTTGCATTTTATGAGGATTGAAGTGATAATAAATCTCTCTCCCTGACTGCTCAGGTTTAATCAATTCACAATCCTGTAATACTTTGATATGTTTTGACACCGCCTGTCTACTCATGTCAAATTTTTCTGCCATCGCAGTAGGCGTTAATGCTTGGATAGCAATCAAAGTTAAAATGGCCCTGCGTGTTGGGTCTGCAATGGCTTGGAATATGTCTTGTTTCATTTTCAGGATTTATTTACGCAACCTATAGGTTGCAAATATATATGCAACTTTTAAGTTGCGCAAACTTATTTGTTATTATTTATTATCTCAATTGATTATGGCAGCAAAAATATGGGGCGCAAGGCCATACTATCGCGATGCTTGGGAATTGAAAGGTATTATAAGGAAAGTTCAGCTTGCTACCTAAGCGAGCCGTTTGATGTGCACACAAAACACGCAACAGGCCGAACAGCCTCCGCATATTTAAAATTTTGACAGCCTCTTACTTTAATTGTCTTTTTTTTCGTAGTGAAGGGCTATGACGCCACATGAAAATGTTTTCGACTCAATAAGTTTCAGTTGGGTCATTTCTGGGACATCTTTAAAAAGTGGTATTCCCTGTCCGAGCAATACAGGATTGACAAACAACCAAAACTCGTCAATCAGACCAAAGTTTAGTAGCGAATGAGAAGCCCTTGGACTTCCGAAAATCAGAATATTTTTTCCTTCTTGTTGTTTTATGTTACGAATGTTATCCACAAGGTGATCGCTAATCACGATGGTATTGACAAGTCCTTTCTCGCTCATGGTCTTTGATAACACCACTTTTGAAACTTTGGCGTACCACGCCGAATGTTCTTTGTCATGTTTCGATGCATTGGGTTGTTCACCAGCAGTCGGCCAATAACTCTGCATCATTTCATAAGTTACCCGTCCATAAAGTGCAGTATCCGCCTTGTCCGTCATCGTGGCAACAAAGTCAAACATCTCTTCATCTACACGGATCCAATCCATTTCCCCCTTAGTTCCGGCCACAAAGCCGTCAAGGGAAGTGTGCATAAAAAAAATCAAATTCCTCATTTCTTATTTGTTTACATGTTATTATGATATGCTACGTTAGTTGGGAAACAGTAGTACATTGGATAAGCTGCCATAATGACATCGTACAATTTTAGGAATTTGAATTCAAAATTCCAAGGTCGTCTATCTGCAAATTCATGAGCAACAGCCATTCTCATTCCTACCCCTAATAGACAATAAGGACAAATCCATATGATGTAGTACAGATATTCTATGTACAATGTAACGCACAAATCACTGTATGGGCACAATCTTCCTTCAATCCTTCACATTCACCATCGCCTTGTAAATAAACGGTAGGTAATTGGTCATAAAGTCGTACGATTGCCAATTGGGATCCTCCACCCAAACATCATGGGTAGCTGCTATCACGCATTTGAGCTTTGGAAACACCAATAAAAATTGCCCCCCATAGCCTAAGCAATAATTCACCTCTTGGTTTTCATACTTTGCTTGGTACCAACACAAGCCCACCTTCGTATCTGGAAGACCCCAAGGAGAAGTCCGTTTCAGATTTCCGTCACAAAGTGAGGCTATGTATTGCTCAGAAACAATCGTTACCCCATTTATCTTACCCTTGTGCAATACTAGGTTACCAATCTTAGCCAAATCCACCGTTCGCAGTCCCAAGGTAATACCCGCACCGTCATAAAAGCCGTCAGGGAGCTTCTCCCAAGTATAGGTTATTATCCCCAAAGGTTTGAATAAGTACTCGTTTGCGAAGGCCACAGTTTCCATTTGGGTCGCCTTAGTTATAATCGCAGATAGCAGATGTGTCGCAGGAGAGTTGTAGCGGTACGTAGAACCAGGCTCATATACCAATGGCTTCGAGAGCAAAAAGGCGCTGGGGTTGGCATCCGTTAGCCACTCTGGCATCCGCTCATCTTCGTAATCGGCCAGCCCAGAGGTATGGTTCATCAAATGCCGGATGGTGATGCGCTTTTTGGCAGTATTACTGTCTGTCAAGAGTACTGGGAAAAAATCAGAAATAGGTTGATCCAAACTTTTTAGGAATCCCCTGTCTAAGGCAATGCCTATCAGCAAGGACATGACGCTTTTGGTAATAGACTTTATGGGCACCCTTTCTTTTTCAGTGATCCCATGATAGGACTGTTTAAAAATCGTTCGGTCGTTTTTTAGCACAACCACCGAATACAAACCTTTGTCAGTGAGTAACTCTGCCAGTTTCAGCGAATCGCTAGCCCAAATAAACTCAGGTAAAAGCACTAAAACGATACATAGTAATTTCTTCATAAAAAACATATTGTTGGATGTCTTAGGCTTCAAGATAATCATTTAATCTTAAGAAATAAAAGGAGACTCTTTAGTATAGCAGTTCAAGTCATGTCTTGTTAAAGCTGGATTTCAAATGAACTTAAAACAAATCAGCCTAAGCTCCACTAAACTTCAACTGTTAAAAGTATAGTGCCAATACGCCTAAGTACTTGGCTATCGATAGCATATTGACTAAAAAAATTAGACTCTAAATATTATTTAAATGCTCGTTAGAGCACAACGCTCCGAAGTTGAGCAGTCCAGATGAACTATTTGATGTTACAACAGGTTTTTCAGAAAAACAAGCGTCATGTCTATACAAAGAAGAGGCTTTATGGCCCGTGTCTCCGTATTTTTAGCAGGATTGGTTACCGTTGGTAAACTTTCTGGGATCACCACTACCAATTCGCAAGAAGACACCAATGATGATTCTCCCATATTGGATGTAAAACCACTCGGATTTCAGTGGGATACCCAAGATCCATTTCTATTTTGCGTACATCACGAAGACTATTTCCCCAAGGGCAATGCACAGCTTGGGCCTGACGATGCCTTCTTCAAGGGGCGACACCTTGGCGATGACTTTATTATCAAAGATGGCTTTAGGATGTACCACGGCAAGGTGGTACCCGGTTTTCCTGGACATCCACATAGAGGTTTTGAAACTGTAACAGTGGTGAGAAAGGGGATCGTAGACCATACAGACTCTATGGGTGCCGCTGGAAGATATGGCAATGGCGATGTACAGTGGATGACAGCCGGAAAGGGTGTGCAACATGCCGAAATGTTCCCCCTCATTCATCAAGACAAGGACAATCCACTAGAGCTGTTTCAAATTTGGCTCAACCTGCCCAAGAAACATAAAATGGTAGAACCCCACTTCAAAATGTTTTGGAAGGAAGCCATCCCAAGGCATGTGGTCACAGACGCACAAGGGCGTAGTACTACCATAGAAGTTATTGCAGGCCAATTGGCTGATAAAAAGTCCCCCACCCCTCCTCCTGACTCTTGGGCTGCTGATGCCGACAATGAGGTACTTGTGTTAAACATTAAGATGGATGCCGAAACAGAGTGGGTATTGCCCAAAGCCTCTGCAGGTGTTAACAGAACGGTATATTTCTATGAAGGCGACCAGATGTTTATGGCTGGTAAAGAACTGACACGATATGTGGCCGCATTTGTGAAGCCCGATGTAGATTTGAAACTCAAAACCTCATCAGATAACGTAAGTATACTGGTCTTACAAGGAAAACCAATCGGAGAACCCGTTATTCAATACGGTCCATTTGTGATGAACACCAAAGCAGAAATTCATCAGGCTTTTGAAGATTACCACAATACCCAGTTTGGCGGATGGCCTTGGCAAAGCTATGACCAGGTACACGAACACGATAAAAAGCGCTTTGCCAAACATGCCGATGGCAGTATAGAAGAGAAAGACAGTCTAGAATAGACTGTTCTTTAAAGCTATATCTTGGCTGTGGAAACTTTATATAATTTTAACGTCGCCGACGTTTCGAAGCTCACCGACGTTTCACAACCGATAAGTCTAAGGTACCAACATTGGTTTACTTTAAATTTTCTTTAACCTTTCCTCTTCCAAATCAAGCTGATACAATTGCTCTCTGATGATTTCTTCATCGATTTTAGGGTCTTTATTGAGTTCAACAAGGTATCGCCGTTGACTTTCAAGCATTTCCACAAAAACTGCCTTGGTCTTTTCGTTCATCCATACGTCTTCTGCGGCTTTTGCCCGTTCTTCCCAGAGTTTGAGCAGCCGCTCCATACCCGCTTGACCATTCAATTCATTTTCGTGTTTATCCTTTAAAAACTGATAGATATGCTGCTTCAGACCCTGTTTCATGTGTAGTTTGGTCTCCCTATGTGACTCTTCCCTCTTGGAATGATCAAATACCCTAGAACGATTGATAAAATAGGGCAGCGTAAGCCCTTGTACCAATAAGGTGAGCAGAATGACCACAAAGGTGATGAACAGGATGAGGTTTCTCTGCGGAAAGGCTGCGCCGTTGTCTAAAGTGATGGGTATGGCTAACGCAGCCGCAAGCGATACCACCCCGCGCATGCCTGACCAACCCAGAATGAGTGGCAACAAAAAGGTTCTGCCCCCAGAGCCACCTCTGGGCACAACACTTGGCCTGAAAATATAGGTAGCAGCCATAGCAGCATAGGCACTGATAATTCTAGCCACAATCAGTACCGCCGTTACCAATACCCCATAGCCTATAGCAGTGCTCAAAGGTATGCCCTCCACCCTGAGGCCGTTTTCGATCTCAGGTAGCTCCAGCCCGATGATGAGAAACACAAGTCCGTTCAATATAAACACAAAGCTTTCCCAAACGCTAAAACCCATAATCCGACTCGCGCTGTTTAAAAACACGAGCCTTCTTGTAGACATCAACAAACCACCGCTTACCACTGCCAGCACGCCAGAACAATGCAATTGCTCCGCGAGCCAATACATAAAATAAGGCTCTATAAGCGTAAGGGCGATATCTGATGAGGCATCTGTAGGTAAGCGCTTATGCACTTGCACGAAGATCCAGCCCAAGAGCAAACCAATCCCCGTTCCCCCTACTACCATCCATGCAAAACTCATGGCGGCCTCTTGCCAAATGAATTGACCCGTGCCTACCGCTACCAGTGCAAAACGGAAAATAATGAGGGAAGAAGCATCGTTGAGCAGGCTTTCACCCTCTAATATGGCTGATGTAGATTTAGGAATCTTTACAAACTTGGTAATCGCTCCCGTACTTACGGCATCAGGGGGTGCCACTATGCCTCCCAATAAAAAACCTAATGCAATGGTGAAGCCTGGAATATAATGATTAGCCACTACAGCCACCGACAATGCGGTAAAAAACACCACCAAAAAAGCGAAACTTCCAATAATACGCCACCACTTTTTCATTTCTTTAAAGGAAATGGCCCAAGAAGCTTCAAATAAGAGCGGTGGTAAGAAAATAAAAAAGATCAGATCAGGGTTGATCTTTACCATGGGCAGCCCTGGGATAAAACTGATGAGTAAGCCCGCCACTACCAATAAAATGGGATAGGCTATCTTCAATTTAGCTGCCCACATTTCCAGCAAAACCACAGCAGCCACCATGGCCAGCAAAAAAGGTAAAATAGTATGCATTTATTTTTATGATCTTAATTTGTACTTACCAGCCAAAATCCCTCCCTCAAGGGACGTAAACCGTATTTCTCACAAAATAACAATTAGTAATTTAGGATCCAAATAGAGGTCAAAATGTACCTGTTCAAACGTCCACCATCCTCATAAGCCCTTAATAGAGATTAAGATCAGCCCCTCATTCCAATGCATTTGACATTACTTTTAATCTCATTTGCACTGGTGTGGAATCATTATCAAATTTCAATGTAGAAGTCTGTTTATCAATCACTATAGTATTTATCCTCACAATACTCTGTTTGCTATCCAAATATTCAAGCTTAATGGTGTCCTGTGTCTTTGTCCATTTTCCTGCTTCAAATGATTGTAAAAGACCACTAGTAAAATATTCAAATTTGCCATTAGCTCTGAGGTTAAAAAATACACCTGAAAATGGCGTATCAGCCCATGCGTGCAGTACGATTTGGGACGTTCTCCATCCCTTTGTTGTTCTTTTCAGGACCCGAGACTCTTTTGGAATCGTGCAAGCATGCATTGTCACACAGAGAAGAGTATAAATTATAGTCGATATTTTCATTCTTAATGAATGTATAGTGAACCACCAATTTATGCATTACTTCTGTTTAAAATCAAAAACTAGCGTTATTTTTTATGGCTGTGGGTTATAAAATTAGGACCCAGCAGCGGTGGCTGGTATCACAAAAATTAAAAAACCAATATTTGTGTCCAAATGACAGGAGACATCGGGTCAACTTGTCCCGAAATCGGGAGGCTCTCCTTTCGTTCTGCCCTACCGTTTGGTTATTACTGTTAAAACTGTTTATTCATAAGGTGATATTCTATTTTGGCCATATAGGGAAAATAAGGTAATGCCTCTATAAGTTCTTTGGTCTTGCTTTCATCGATATTTTGGAATATTAAAACAGCATCCTTTTTGGTCACTGAGATAAAGAAACTCTCCAAGATACCCTCCTCCTTCCATAGGTTTACAAACTCCATTTCTTTTTTAGGTAATTCGGGGTTAGACTTTATGGTTTCTATCCCATTGTCTGAAAGTGTAATGAATACTAAAATCTTGTTCATCTGATCTAAATTTAAAATCCTATGAGGCAAATTTATAAAAAGTTTTGTTCTTTAAGACCAATCTTTTTATGGATAATTGGGACGGTTGGTGAGCTATAACCTTATAAAAATGTAAGATCTAGGCGAACGTTTTGAATCAAACCTGCATTTCATAGCGTTGTGCCATGATGAGTACCCCCATGACTTACTAAAAGCTCATGGAACCTTTAATGCTAGAGACCAACAAACTTATTGATAGGAACTTGGATGAGAAAACCTCAATATTCCTTGTGTTCTACTTCACCCTGCGAAAGGAAGCGAGCAACGGATTACCTTCTTTTTAAAGTAGCACAAACACCAAACACTATATGAGCGATTTCCAGATGACTCAAATAATCCGTACAATCCACCACAGGGGATATTTACAATGCTTTAGCACCCATTGCCATCCTACAATTCCAAGCAAACCACTGGCAATACCCAATACCGTACCCGACTTGAGGCTGGGCTTGTACTTCGAGTGTTTCCATAGCTCTTCATAAACAATGACAAACAAAAAGCCGATGAGATATTGGATACCCCATGCAGCCATTCTGGCTTGGTGGGGCTTCATTTCTGGTACCCATTCACAGATCAACTTTGAGAGAAGTTCTGGTTCTGCAAAATTTCGCTCTTCCATATAAGATATGAAAGCACTAAAAGCTGTCATTGCAGAAGTTCCTGCCATACCATTCATCAAAACCCTTGCAATCTGCATATATTTCATTCTGAAAAATTTACCCTATTACCTCCTCTAGTTCCCTTGGTATGTCTTGTCCTGAGATAGGTTTACACTAAACAGTAAACAAAAAATGGACAAAAGGAACATGGTTTCGATCAGGAAAGGTTGCTCGCTGAGCTGGGCAGAGAGGGAAGAGATGATTTTGGAGTACAATTCAGGCAAGTGGTCCAAACAAGAAATCTGGAAGAAATACACTGGCCAAGACAAAGAACATGGTCAAATGTTGGTATGGATGCGCATATTGTGTCTTATTTTAGGACGAGACACCTCTGCTTGAATTCTCGTAGCCCCTGCATGAATATTCATAGCCACTGCGACAAGCCACAGACCGAGGTAAGGAATCATAGCTCGCTAACAGCGAAACATTTGCACTAAAATGATAAATACAAAAGGCAGCCTTAATGGGCTGCCTTTGTGATAACAAGTCTGTTTAGGGACTAGACTTACTTCTTGATAATTTTCTTTGAAATCGTTTCGGCCTTGGTATGGATATTTAAGAAATATACACCCGCCTTTTGTGTAAATGCTGACAAGTCAAATGATACAGAGTTGTTACCTGACTTCAGGGCTTTTGAATCCAATGCTCCTATTTTAAGACCTGATTCGTCAAATAGATCAAAGCTTACTTCAGAGTTACCTTCCATATAAAAAGATACACTTACTTGACCACTTGTAGGATTAGGATACACCGAATTCTCTACGGGTTCTAGCGTTCTGAAATTATCAAGATTACTTGTCAATACGTTTACATTCAAGAAATCAGCCATGATGTGTGTGAGATAGGTATTGTCCAACAAACCTTGACCTGTGATCATAGAAGCATGTGAGCCACCGTTGTTGTCATCAGCAGTAACCAATACGTCTTGTGGGGTATGGTTACCAGGGGTTCCACCAAGTTTGTCGCCATTACCATTGGTTTGTGGATTAGAACCATAAGCGATTACGATTCTTCTTGCTGTAGCCGTGCTAGGCTTAGGCCAAGTTCTCCCTTGGAAATCAACCATGGTGTAGTCGGGGAACCAACCTGCTGGGTTCATGGAAGCAAAATCCACGTCTCCTCTTTGGATATTGTTTGGTGTAGGGTACGTAGTTGCTGAAGGACCACCGCCTGATGATGCAGAAGCACCATTTTGTCTTGGACCAGAAGCATACGTACGGATTTTGGTACCATTGTTTTGCAAGTTGCCTTCATCGTGCAAGGCTACTACTGCAGTACCACCACACTCGTGATCAGAAGAACAGAAGATCAAAGTTTTGGAAGATTCATCCAACAACTTTCTACCCTCTCCTACTGCATAGTCATACGCAAGCACTTCTTTGATCATGTAATCAGAACCGTACACACCTGTATTCCTATTCAAAGTATCTGGTGCGTAGATCGCCTCACCGTTTGGCGTTCCATCTGGGTTCAAATACACCTCTTTATCAGAGTCTACCACGTATTTTTTGTTCACTACTGCGATACCTCCTGAGTTGGCATGGCTCAAGTGGTCAATTCTACCACCTTCTACCATCAAGAAAAAGCCTTTGGTACCTCCTTTTTTCTTCAATACTTGAATGGCCATATTCACCATGTCAGGCAATGAAGGCTCCCATGTAAAGTATTGTTGACGATCTTGCTCATAGCTACAGTGTGAAGCATTGAACAGACCAATCAACTTCTTGTTAGGATCACTAAAAGCATCCACATTAAGATTCATCAAAGCATCTCTGGTGTTTACATATTGATACCCTCTTTCTTTTGCTATTTTGATCAAATTGGCGCCATCGCTTCTCTTGCCAGACATGGTAAACACTGCATTTTTTGCAGGGTTGATAATAGCTGTGCCTGTTTTGTCTCTCAATGTATCCTTCAAACCACTTGGATAGAAATGTCTGAAACCACCGCCAAGGATCACATCTATTTCCACACCTTGTTTAGGCTCAGGAAGATCCCAGTCTCTGTTGGGATTGTAACCATTGGCTGTACTTCTGTAAATATCTCTGTATTGTGTTGTATCTTTTGATATGAATTGAGCGGCTATGTAATCTTCCAAGTCTCTAAACCAGATATGAGAACCAAATGCCGCTGGAGTAGCATGCGTCACACGTGTAGTAGTGACCAACCCTACCGCATAGCCAGCTTCTTTTGCCGCCTCTAGGATCGTTTTGATAGACTTACCGTCTTTAGGATTGAAAGAGATAGCTTCGTTGTCTACTTTACCATCTACACCACCTGCATATACAGAAGCACCTGGTCCCGAATCGGTAATCCATGAGTTTTGTGAATGGGTAGTAACTGTAGCCTGATACCTCAGCTTGTCTAAAGCCAATACGTGAAAGCCAGGATCAGAGGTAAACCTCTTTCCATCTGTCCCTTGACCTAGTGCCATACGCGTTGCTGTCTTGGGGGCAATTCCGAAACCATCACCGATGTACATGATCACGTTTTTCTGCGACCAAGCTACACCACAACTAAAAATCTGAGCTAAACCTATGATAAAAATTCTTTTCATTTTGTGACTAATTTTCCTGATTGCAAGGTAGCCTCGCAATGATAAGTGATCATGAGGTCATTATTAACTAACTGTTAAAAAGGCGCTTGCAGTGTTATTAAATTTTTACGATTGGGCTAAGCACGTACACAATAAGTTTACTTACACTATTTTTGATCTATTAAATATTTGATTCATGTTCAATAAACTCAAGGTCATCTTTTCTCTTCTTACTATAGGTACAGCGATCGGCACCTTCGCCGAAAACCCATTTCTCAAATTTGGCACTTCAGAGAAACCTGTCAAAATCATAAACCTTGGCAAGAAAGTATTCATAGTAACAGAACACCATATATATGAGTCACAAAAAGACCGATTGATATCTCGCTATCAATCCGATGTTAAGATTAACGATGCACTTATTGATACTTCCCTCTGGTTAGGTACAGAAAAAGGACTGGTAGAATTGTCTTCGAGCTCATTTCAACAGAAGACAAATGCTAACATAAAAGTACTCAAAGGTAATATAACGGCACTCTGCAAAGACTCACTGCAGCAACTATGGGTTGCTGCTCAGTGGGAAGGTACCTTTGTGTTGAAAAAAGACAGTCTTTTTAAAAAGATGGAAGTAGTGCCGAACCTATCCATGTCTGCCAACAATGAACCCTATGTTTGGATAGGCTCTAGTGTAGGTCTCTACAAACTTTCCATTACCGACGACCAGTGGTTGCGCTATGCGGAAGAAGGCTACAGTGGTTATGAGCTTCCAGACAATATTATAGAACAGTTGTATTCTTTTAAAAATAGTGGCACTTGGGTTATTATGGCTGATCATATAGGCTTTATCCCTAACCATCATGTAGAAGGGCATGTGCCTGCCTTCAACTTCATAGGTACAGCAGACAACGTGATTCATGACATCGCAGCTTACGCGCATCATTCTTTTTTGTTTGCTACCACCACCGGACTCATCTTTTTACCTACCGAACCAGAAGATCCGCACCATCACGATGGTGGCTATACCGAGGTACATGCGACGCCCAAAAGTTTACCTGTAGGCATTGAGGTAGATATGGATAAACTTCAACTGAATGCTTCTTTCAAAAAAAATGAAATCCAAAGTCTTTGGGTAGATGCACAAAACAACCTTTGGGTAGCCAATGTGGAAGGTATTCAAAAAGTAAGGCATAAACTGATGAAAAAGGCTTTGGATACCAAACATGAGCAGCAGGTACATACACAGCATGTACATTAAACCCAGATTAATCATTAGAAATTTACTGCGACAAAATGCTACCTCAAATTCATTTCGATACTC
>CAMFLX010000155.1 GCA_945957555.1 uncultured Cytophagales bacterium | reverse complement strand
GCGTACAGCCGATCAATTGTATTCATAAGTATTCGATATTGTCTCAAAAAATGAGTTTGGGCCATGGTAATATGATTAATATAGCGGCTGTCATTGCGGCCTTTGTAGAAATCGGTAACTACAATATTATCCAAACTGGCGCAAAGATTGACCAATATGCCCAAATCGCTGATTATGTACATATTGGAACGGGTGCAGTTGTTGGTTCTCAAGTTAAAATAGAAGAGGGAGCCTTCATTGGTACTGGAGCTATCATTGTTTCGGGTTTGACAATTGGAAAGAATGCCCGAATAGGGGCTGGGGCTGTAGTAGTTGAAAATGTAAAAGCAGGGTCAACCGTCTTTGGAAATCCAGCAAAGGAAATAAAGTCATAAGTGATTTGGCTTCGCCATATAAGTTAAGTCATGATGAAATCGCTACTTGTAAAGAGTGGCGATTTTTTTTTAATGCTACTCTGCCTTAATAATTAGTATCATACTTTAATAATTCCGATAACTTAGAAAAGTACAAATACCATATGAACTTTTCTGGAAATTTATAAAAATAGTATCATTTTTTTGCCGGAAATAATACTATTTCTACCTTTGCAACAGAATTTAAAGATTTACAATTAGTTATAATTTAATATGGCAAATATTGGTAAGGTTGTTCAAGTAATTGGACCAGTAGTTGACGTGAGCTTTGAAGGCGATAACGTAAGCATTCCACAAATTTATGATGCACTCTTGATTAAGAGAGAAGGCGGTGATCTTGTGCTAGAGTGTCAACAACACTTAGGACAAAATAGGGTTAGGGCCATTGCTATGGACACCACAGATGGTTTGGTAAGAGGCATGGAGGTAATTGATACTGGCTTTCCAATTTCAGTACCAACAGGTGAAGAAATCAAAGGTCGTTTGTTCAACGTAGTTGGAGATGCTATTGATGGTATCGAGCAACCAAAATCAGGAAAGAGACTTCCTATTCACAGACAAGCGCCTCGTTTTGAGGATCTATCTACTTCATCAGAAGTATTATTTACAGGTATCAAAGTAATCGATTTGATCGAACCTTATGTAAAAGGTGGTAAAATCGGATTGTTTGGTGGTGCAGGTGTTGGTAAAACGGTATTGATTCAAGAATTGATCAACAACATCGCTAAGGCGCACGCGGGTCTTTCTGTATTTGCAGGTGTTGGTGAGCGTACTCGTGAAGGAAACGATCTTTTAAGAGAGATGATTGAGGCTGGTATTGTGAAATACGGCGATGAATTCAAACATTCAATGGAAGAAGGTGGTTGGGATCTTTCTAAAGTAAACAAAGAGACCCTTAAAGATTCTCAAGCAACATTTATATTTGGTCAAATGAATGAGCCTCCTGGTGCTCGTGCAAGGGTTGCTCTTTCTGGTCTTACACTCGCGGAATACTATCGTGATGGTGACGGAACAAGTAAAGGTCGTGATATCCTTTTCTTTATCGATAATATTTTCCGTTTTACGCAAGCAGGTTCTGAGGTTTCAGCACTTCTTGGTCGTATGCCTTCGGCAGTGGGTTATCAACCTACTTTGGCTACAGAAATGGGTCTTATGCAAGAAAGGATTACATCTACGAAAAATGGTTCTATCACTTCGGTGCAGGCGGTATACGTACCTGCAGATGACTTAACTGACCCTGCTCCTGCAACTACATTTGCCCACTTGGACGCAACAACAGTATTGAGCCGTAAAATATCAGAGCTGGGTATTTATCCTGCCGTAGATCCTTTGGATTCAACATCTAGGATTCTTACTCCAGAGATTGTTGGTGAGGAACATTACAAATGTGCTCAAGATGTAAAAATGATACTTCAGAGATATAAAGAATTGCAGGATATTATTGCGATCTTGGGTATGGATGAATTGTCAGAGGAAGACAAACTTGTAGTGCACAGAGCACGTCGTGTACAAAGGTTCTTGTCTCAACCATTCCATGTTGCAGAGCAATTTACAGGTCTAAAAGGATCTTTGGTTGATATCAAAGATACTATCAAAGGTTTTAACATGATCTTAGATGGTAAAATGGATCACCTTCCTGAATCAGCGTTTAACTTAGTGGGTACTATTGAGGATGCTGTTGCCAAAGGTGAAAAAATGATGAAAGAAGCTAAATAAATAGTCAAAAGTTTAGAGTTAAGGATTTAGAGTTTTATTACTCAGTGCTCTTAACTCTAAACTCTAAACTCAATAGGTATGTACTTAGAAATAATAACTCCAGATAAAAGAGTATTTGAAGGGGATATAACGAGTGTAAAAGTCCCAGGTACTTTGGGTTCCTTCGAGATCTTGAATAATCACGCCCCAATAGTTAGTTCTTTAGATAAAGGAGAAGTAAGGGTAAAAACTTCTAAAGGAGAGTTACTTCAATATCAGGTAGATGGGGGAGTTATTGAAGTGATGAAAAATAATGTATCATTACTTATAGAAGTTTTGTTGTAATAGAGTATTCCATTGTATGGAATAAAAAAATCCCGCCTGTGCGGGATTTTTTTTGTATTCTAAAAGTACAAATGTCAAATCATTAGATTGAAAAGCTTTCCCCACATCCACAGGTTCTCACCGCGTTTGGATTTATAAACTGAAAGCCTTTACCATTAAGTCCATCTGTGAAGTCAAGTGTAGTACCTATTAAATATAAAAGACTCTTTTTGTCCACCAATATTTTAATACCATTATCTTCAAATACCTGATCAACAGGATTTACGGCTTGGTCAAAGTCTAAATCATACATGAGTCCAGAACAACCACCTCCTTTAACGGAAACTCGTATATGGTGATTCTCCGTCAAACTATCTTTTGACCTCAGTCCCAATATGTGCTCTTTCGCTTTTTCTGTTACCTTAATCATTACTTTAGCAATTATATATTATCAAAACCACCACAAAGTTAAAAAAGTTCTTCATATAGATTGTTTTAATGATCTTAAAGTATCCAATATTATACAATAAATAAAGATAATTTTGGCTTTAATAGTTTTTTTTCGTCAAAATTCACAATATTTACAATATGTTTGAGGTTTTGCAATATGATTATGCCCTGAGGGCCCTTTTTGCCTCAATTATGGTAGGTGTGACCTGCGGGGTTTTAGGTTGTTTTGTTATTCTTAAAAGAATGGCACTGATTGGTGATGCACTATCCCATGCGATTTTACCAGGAGTAGTGGCAGGTTTTATATTGTTTGGGCATCATCCTTTGGCGATGTTTATCGGAGCCGTGATCTCTGGTCTTTTTACCTCAATAGTTATTACTTGGGTGCAGAGGAACTCAATTACTAAAGACGATAGCTCCATCGGTATTGTGTTCACAGCCATGTTTGCCTTAGGTATTATAGGTATCTCATGGATTACAAAAAAGGAAGGAGTACATCTTGATATGAAAGATTTCCTTTTTGGTAATGTGTTAGGAGTTACCAATCAAGATCTAGCTTTAACTTACATTATTGGTTTTTTTGTGATTCTCTGTATTGTTAGCTTCTTTAAATATTTCTTTGTTTCCACATTTGATCCCACCATAGCTGCAACACTGGGTGTGGCGGTTGCCTTGATTCACTATTTTACGATGTTTTTGCTGTCTATTACGATTGTGGCCAGTTTGCAATCAGTAGGTGTCATATTGGTAGTTGCTATGCTCATTATTCCAGGTTCTACGGCTTATTTATTGACCAATAAGCTGAAGACAATGTTGTATATATCCGCTATCGTTGGAGCCATGTCAGCCGTTGTCGGATTGTGGGTCGCAATTATTACAGAGCTCACTCCAGGACCTCTAATGGCTCTTTGTGGTACGTCCTTTTTTGCTTTGGCTTTATTGTTTTCTCCACAAAGAGGTATTGTAATTAAAGCTTACAACCTACTAATTAAAAGGTTGGTGATCAAACAAGAAGATATCCTAAAATTTATTCAAAATCAAACACAACAGTCAGTTGTCGTAAATAGAAAAATGCTCCAAGATCATTTGAATCTAGGTACATTCAGGCTTACTTATCTATTGAAACAATTGATCAATCGTAAACTCATTATTATAGTTGATGGTCATCTTCAATTAACAGACGAAGGGATTTCAATGGCCAATCAACTCATAAGGGCACATCGATTGTGGGAGACATATCTTTCAGAGAAAATGGGTGTCCCAATGGATAAGGTACATTCTTCAGCAGAGGATATGGAACATATTCAAAAGAAAGAATTTTGGGATGAGGTAAATAAAGACTTGGGTTTTCCAACTACAGATCCACATGGATCCCCTATTCCAGAACAGTAATTTATATGAAGATAGAGTTAATTGATCCTTCGCAATATTGGAAGGATTATGAGTTGATAGACTGTGGAGATTTTGAGAAATTAGAACGTTGGGGAAAGATCGTCACATCTAGACCTGAGCCACAAGCGGTATGGCCTAAAAGCTTGTCTCCGAATGATTGGACATTAAAAGCAGATCATATTTTTAAGAGAGATAAAAATAATCCAGAAAAGGGAGTTTGGACCTCTAAACCTCATGTGCCGAATCAATGGTTTGTTGATTACAACCACAATTTTCTAAGACTTAAATTCAGATTAGGACTTTCGGCATTTAAACATGTGGGTCTATTTCCTGAACAGTCTTATAATTGGAATTATATATATGATAACTTAGTGAATGTATCTAATGCCAGAGTTCTTAATCTTTTTGCATATACTGGAGGAGCTTCCCTTGCTGCCAAAGCTGCAAATGCAGATGTAACGCATGTTGATAGTGTAAAACAGGTGATTTCATGGTCAAAGGAGAATATGTTAGCCAGTAATTTGGAGAATATAAGATGGATGGTAGACGATGCTTTCAAATTTTGTCAAAGAGAAGAAAGGAGGGGGAATAAATACAATGGAATTATTTTAGATCCTCCTGCCTATGGAAGGGGACCTAATGGTGAGAAGTGGGTATTAGAGGACATGATTTATGATCTACTCCTAATTTGTCGTAATTTGTTGCCTGCTGAAAATTCTTTCATAATAGTTAATTTATATTCAATGGGCTTTTCGCCTGTAGTTCTAAATACTTTAATGGCACAAATATTTGGTAGTCAGCAGAAAATAGAGATTGGTGAGATGTATTTTAAAGATAATTCAGGGAAAAACTTGCCTTTAGGGATATATGCTCGCATAAATAATTGATTTTCATTTATAATACAGTGATTTGTAGCTAAATTTGTGTATTAATTGCTTAGGTGATGTTGACATTTATACAAAATATAATTTTTACAAAGTTCCGATTTCCCTTATTTATAAGTTTAGTTTATATCTTATGTTCTTGTGGGGCATCACGTTATCAAGGTAAGCATGCTTCAGTAAGTAAGGAACAGGAACTAAAAGCAAAAAGCGACTTTAACCTCAAACAAGCCAAGGGAATTGTTAATGAAAATGAGAAGAATAGGCCGCAAAATGAACGTAGGGCAGAAAAAAGAAGGAAAAAAATAAATAAAGAAATAGAGGCCGATACACAAAACCAGCATCAAGCTACGCCAACTATGCATCATATTAATACAAATAAACCTGTTCCTAGCTATCCTTAATCTTATACATCTTTGTAAAGTTATATATTTTATTGGAAACTTATTGTTTGTTGTTTCGTATGAGTTACTAATAGTGATTGATAATTAATCATTCCTAAACTGTACAATAGTATGGAGCAGATCGTAAAAAGAACCAAATTAGTAATTGTAATGTTAACTTTAGCCTTAATTGGCGTAAGTTGTGGCAGTACTCATAAAACTAACGGTTATCACGTATCGAAACTGAAAGAAGAAGAGTTAAAGGCTAAAAGTGATTTTAACTTGAAGCAGGCAAAGGCGATTGTGAATGAAAATGCACGCAATAGGCCTAAGAATCAGAAGAACGCTGAAAAAATAAGGCAGAAAACAAATGAAGCCATCGAGGAAAATAGTAAGGATCAGGCGAAAACAAAAGTAGTTCGTACTAGTAGTTACAAACCAAAGGTTGTTCCAAGTTTTTATTAATTCTTTATTGCATACTTAGAATAGAAAAGGCTACTAAAGGTAGCCTTTTCTATTCCATATGAGTTAGTAAAGGTCCGAGATCATTGTTGGGGCTTTCGTATTTATCTTTCTCTATATATATTTACCATTTATAATTTTTATTTTTTATGATCCGTCACATTTTTCTACTTGTATTTTGCTTCTATTATCTTATTTACAATGTATCAGCAAGAGATAAAATCAAGCCAAGCACTAAATCAAAAATAGATAATGTGCTTTCGCAAATGACTCTTGAAGAGAAGATTGGCCAAATGACTCAGATCAATATTACTATGCTAATGACAGATTCTGTATTGAAGCATTATGATTCGGTAATGACTTTTAAGTTGGATACGTCCAAACTTATTGAGTATGTAACAAAGTTTCATGTGGGGAGTTTTTTGAACGGGAGAGGGGTATCGAAGAGTTCTTGGTTTTCCTATATGGATCAGTTGCACCGTTTAAATATGAAGTATTCTCGTTTAAAAATACCACTACTCTACGGTGTTGATCATGTCCATGGGAGTAGCTATTTGAAGGAAGGTACTATTTTTCCTCATAATATCAATATGGCAGCCACATTCGATACCACATTTACTCATGAGATGGGGCGAATCACTGTACTAGAGACATCTGCATTGGGACATAATTGGATTTTTTCCCCTGTTATGGATTTGGGGAAGAATAAGTTTTGGGGCCGCTATTATGAGACGTTTGGGGAAGATCCATTACTGGCGTCATTAATGGGTACAGCTGTCATTAATGGAATTCAAAACAGTAAAGAGATAAGTCCTTATCAAATAGCAGGATGTGCCAAACATTTTATAGGATATTCTGACCCGAAATCTGGTTGGGATCGTTCACCAGCAGAGATTCCAGAACAGCATCTACGTGAATTTTATTTGCCATCATTCAAAGC
Source organism: uncultured Cytophagales bacterium (assembly GCA_945957555.1). Lineage (GTDB taxonomy): Bacteria > Bacteroidota > Bacteroidia > Cytophagales > UBA9547 > CAMFLX01. The sequence continues at coordinate 5,419 of CAMFLX010000155.1, read as the reverse complement.
AGCTATAGATGCTGGTGTTAAAACGATTATGATTAATAGCGGTGAATTAAATGGGATTCCTGTTCATACATCATACGAGCTATTGACAAAACTACTGAGAGAAGAGTTGGGTTTTAAAGGGATTTTGCTTACAGATTGGATGGATATTATAGCTCTTGAAAAAATGCATTTTGTAGCTGAAAACGAGAAAGAAGCTACCTATAAAGCGATAATGGCTGGCATTGATATGAGTATGGTTCCTGTTACCACAAATTTTTGTTTGTATCTTAAAGAATTGGTTAAAGAAGGTCGAATTACTGAAGAAAGAATAAATATGTCAGTAAGGCGTATTTTGACTGTAAAGTATGAATTGGGGCTTTTTGAAAAGTGTTTTCCAGATTCATCTCGCTTATCATGGATCGGTTTGCCTACGTCAAAAGCCAAAGCACTTGAGTCTGCACGAGAATCTATTGTGTTGTTGAAAAATAAGAATGAAGTACTACCATTAAAGTCAGGAGGGAAGATCGTAGTAACTGGTGCCACCGCTCTTAGTAAAGTCGCCTTATGTGGAGGATGGACCTATCGATTCGCTCCAAGAAGCGACTGGTGGATTCCTATTGAGATGTCAACGGTCTTTGATGCCATAAAAAAAGAATTCTCTAATTCAGAAGTCGTTTTTGTGGAGATGGATAAGCTTAAAGAAGTTGAAGCAACAGCTGATGTGGTTGTTTGGGTAGCGGGTGAAAAAGAAGCATACGCTGAAACCGATGGTAGTATTTCTGATTTGGATTTGAGTGAAGATCAAAAGGAATGGGGACGCTTGGCACTAAGTTTAAATAAACCAGTCATACTAGTACTCACTGAGGGAAGGCCACGGTTATTGGGGGATTTGTTTGATAAATGTGATGGGGTATTGTTTGCAGGCTTACCAGGTGTCGAAGGAGGAACTGCTATTGCCGAGATTTTAAGTGGCAAGATGAATCCCTGTGGTAAGATGCCATTTACATATCCCTATAAACAAGGGCATATTATCCCTTACAATTACAAACGTAGTGAATTCTCTGTTTTAAGACCTGTGAGTGACGAATTGCATCGATTTGCCATTGCTGAATTTGGGCATGGCTTGAGTTATACTCAATTTATTTATGAAAATTTGAGATTGAGTGATACTATTGTTGCTGGTAATAAGAGTATTGTGGCAAAAGTTATTGTGACTAATAATGGGGCGCGATTTGGAAGGGAATCCGTTCTCTGGTTTGTAAGCGATGAGATAGGTAGTATTACAAGACCAATTAAAGAGCTACAACATTTTGAGAAAATATCGCTGCAACCAGGCCAGAGTAAAGAACTTGTTTTTGAAATTATTCCATCAAAGCACTTGTCTTTTCCTGATAAAAACGGAAAAATACTTTTGGAACAGGGGAGTTTTACAATATCGGTAAACAAGCTGACAAAACGATTTTGGTTGAAATAGTCTAAAAAATCATTCACTGATGGGAACAAGATATAAAGGTTTATGAAATCGATGACATAAACTTTCTAAAACTTTAAACCCAAAAAATATGATTTTTCATAGCAGTGCTTTAAATTTGAAGTTCAAAATTTAAAAACTCATTTTTTAAAAGATGGCTACATCATATGACGTTATAGTAATAGGCTCAGGGCCTGGTGGGTATGTGGCGGCAATTCGAGCTTCCCAGTTAGGCCTGAAGACCGCAGTGGTTGAAAAAGCAGAAGTTGGAGGTATTTGCTTAAACTGGGGTTGTATTCCTACCAAAGCTCTTTTGAAAAGTGCTCAAGTATTTGATTATATAAAACATGCCAAAGATTATGGTATTACGGTAGGTGAATCTACAGCTGATTTTGGTGCTGTGATCAAAAGAAGTAGAGATGTTGCTAATGGTATGAGCAAAGGGATCAATTTTCTGTTCAAGAAAAATAAAATTGATATCATAGCAGGCTTTGGTAAACTTGCTGCTGCTGGAAAGAAAGTGGAAGTAACTGATGAGAAAGGAGTTAAGACCCTATACGATGCTAAGCATATTATTTTGGCAACAGGTGGGCGTGCCAGAGAGTTGCCTAATATTCCAATAGATAAAAAGAAAGTAATAGGATATCGTGAAGCAATGGTGCTTGACAAACAGCCAAAGTCAATGGTTGTGATTGGTTCTGGTGCTATTGGTGTAGAGTTTGCATATTTCTACAATGCACTTGGTACAAAAGTAACTATTGTTGAATTTATGTCAAGAATAGTTCCTGTTGAAGATGAGGATATTTCTAAGCACTTGGAGAAATCATATAAAAAGGATGGTATTGAGATCTTGACAAATTCTTCGGTGCAGTCCGTTGATACTAAAGGTACTGGCTGTAAAGTTTTGGTAAAAACTCCAGATGGCGAAAAAACGATAGAATGTGATATTGTTCTTTCTGCAGCAGGTGTAGTTACTAATTTAGAAGGGCTTGGCTTGGAAGAAGTTGGTGTAGCAACGGATAAAGGTAAAGTATTGGTCGATGATTACTATAAGACCAATATACCAGGAGTATATGCTATTGGCGATATCGTGAAAGGGCCAGCCCTTGCGCACGTTGCTTCAGCAGAAGGTATTATTTGTGTTGAGAAAATTGCAGGGCATCACCCTGAGCCATTAAACTATGGAAATATACCAGGATGTACCTACTGTACTCCAGAAATAGCTTCGGTAGGCTTAACAGAGAAGGCCGCAAGAGAAGCAGGATATGAAATTAAAGTTGGTAAGTTTCCGTTCTCTGCATCGGGTAAGGCAAGTGCTTCTGGGGCTAAAGATGGTTTTGTCAAAGTGATATTTGACGCTAAATATGGTGAGTGGCTGGGGTGTCATATGGTAGGTGCCAACGTTACTGAAATGGTGGCTGAAGCTGTGGTCGCTAGAAAATTGGAAACTACTGGTCATGAGATAATTAAAGCAGTACACCCACACCCGACTATGTCTGAGGCGATTATGGAGGCAACCGCTGATGCTTATGGTGAAGTGATTCACTTGTAGCATTCGATCATTAAATATTATAATTGATAGCCCTGTAATCACAGGGCTATCTTATTTATGCACAATGCAATATAAAGTAATACATAACAAACGTATTGATCGGGTCCTTTGGGATGCTTGTGTCTGTCGAAGTGTAGCACCTGATATTTATGCACTATCTTGGTATTTAGATATTGAGTCACCATTGTGGTGCGGAATTGTATTTGGTGACTATGATATGGTATTCCCTTTGCCCATAGAATCTAAATTTGTAGTCTTTAAGGCTATAAGGACCAATTTTCTTACCAAGGATTTTAATGTATATGGATTAGTTGGTTATGATGAACGTTGGCTTGGTCAGGTAATATTGAAAGAAATTCGAAAATTTATGTTTGTGAATCTCTTTGTAAATAAAAGTATCCCATTACCTTCTACTGGAAAATTAGTTCTTCGGAAGAAACAATATATTGATTTTGATACTCATACCTCTTATCCTCAAAAGACTTTGCGGAAAAGTATTAGAGATGCAGAGGCTTATGAATACGTGGTAATTCACGATATTGATATCCATCAGGCGGTATCGTTTCTGAAAGCAGAACTTTGTTTGAAACAAGAGCTCAAAGAGTCTTTCTTTTTGGACAACTTGGATATGCTTATTCATAAGAGTATTCAAGAAGGGTATGGCTATGTCAGTGGTTTATATAAGAATAGTGACCTTTGTGCTGTAGATTTTTATGCAAAAATAGGAACAAGGCTCTATTTAATACAAAATGCAGGGAATAAGTTATCTAAAACAGGAGGAATGCCTTATCTGTTATACCAAATTATAGAACGTTTTCGTGGAGTTATTAATCATGTTGATTTTATGGGATCGAACTCTCCTAATATTATAAGTTTTAATAGGAATTTTTGTAATCGGGAATCTGAATATTATTGTATTTCAAAGCCTTAAATACTTCTAGTCAAATAGACTAAACTGCATGGGCTTTTGGTCATCTTTCTTTGATTTGGATGTTTTATCCACAGTTACTGTTAGTTTTTCATTCGTTTTTTTTCGTGCTGCACCAGCAGATTTTCTAAATGCTTCCGGATTTTGTATCTTATAATAAATACGGAAAAGGCTTCTATATTCTTTTTTGAATATACGTGGAAGCGCATCTACAACTTTGTCAAAATTAAGCTGGTATACAGTTTTAAATTCCTTTTCGTCTTTGCTTACGAATCCTTTCTTCTCAAGCTCTTCTAGTGAAGCCAATACTCGGCTTTTTTTCATTCCACTTTCGTCGCACATTCTAGAGACGATCAAATTATTCAAGTTTTTTTTGTGGTAATGTCCTATGAGGAGTTCAAGAACAATTACTTCCTCGAAAGAAATATAGTCAAAATTGTATTTGGAGAGTTTCGCAAAAGACACTGATATATTCGGCATACAAATTTTACTTAATAAACGAAATTATAAAACTTATTCATAAAATTCAACTTAAATACGTTTCTTTGAGTACTTGTTACCAGTCTGGTTTGTTAACCTCCTCCAGTTCAGGTTCATCTTCTCTTCTTTTGAGCTGTTGTATATATTGAACTTCATTCTTTTGCATAACTTCTAAAATTTGCTTGGCTTTATCTATGGATAGATTTAAGTTTTGAAAATTTGAAGTTTCTAGTTCCTCAGCATTCGTGTCGGTGTTATTGTGAGCACTATTCATTTCCATCACATTCCTTTCCGTCTCTTTGTTTTTTTCACTGGTTTTAGGGGTATTATGTGCATTGTTCTTGTTATTTTCTTTTTCATTAGCAATGTCCTCTTCATTTTTAAGTTGTAACAAGATGAACAAGTTTTGTCGTGCGACAGAATTGGCATCATCCTCAATAAGAGCACGTTGTAGTAAATTAATTGCCTCATCTTTATTTTTGTTGAACTTGTATTCTATCAATGCTGCTTGTGTCAAAGCCCTCGCTCTAACTATATTGTTTTTTGCATGTTTTATAACCTTGTTATAAACTCCTCTCGCTGACAATGAATCGTGAGACAAGAGCAATAAGTGCGCATAGTTGATCAATACAGAACCTTCTTTGTTCTTATAAACATCAACTAAATCTTTGTACACCAGCAATGCCTCTTTTGTGTTTCCGTTTATAAAAAAGGTTTCGGCGCGTTCTTTTAATGAATTAACAACATATATGTTTTCTGCAAATGCATTGAAACAACATAATATTGTGAATTGAATAAAATATTTCATAAACGAATGATTTTAACATTAATAAGAACGTCAATTATTATCAATATAAATGCAATAAACAAAAAATAAATATACTTGTTAGCTTTTACTTGAACGGTTGAGTGTTGCGATGTACCTGAGCTTTCTATTGTATTAATATATTCAATCAATTGGTTGGTTTGTTGTTCTAAATTCGAGATCTCAAAATATTTCCCATTGGCT
>CAMFLX010000154.1 GCA_945957555.1 uncultured Cytophagales bacterium | reverse complement strand
GAATTACTCCCACTGGAGTCTATTCGATTTTTTAAACTGAACAAAGCTTGGATGTATGCCTTGCAGGAAGGAGCATTAAGTATAGGAAGAGTCACAGGAAAAGATAAGGATCATGAAGTGGAAGATGTAATAGTAAATGTATTTGCTGATCGACTTAAGGACAGGAAAGTTAGCATGGAGGTTGTCACAGGATTTATATTGCGTTCAGAAGCGGTATCCGGCTGGCCTGGGATGCAGATAGAGGCATATAATAAAAAGTTAGAAAACAATGAGATAGCTAGTGATGATAATAAATTAAAAATTCTCCGAAATGCTAATCTATCACCCAATGTTAAAATATGTTTGTTCGCTGGAGAATTACAAACCTTGTCACTACACCTAAAACCTGAAGCCTTGCATTTCGGATTAGATTATGACGGTAAAACATATTCAAAAAAATTGCGTGATAATAAAGGAAAAGAAAATGACAAGATTGTAATTGATGTTCCCCTTAAAGAGAAGAAGGTATTGGATGTTAACTCCCTTCGTGAGAGCTATAAGAAAGAAAACTCTGATTTTGATTCTTCCGGCCAATTAGCGATACGTCTCTTGCAAGGGGTCGAAGAAGTAAGATGGACGCTTTGATGTTCTGCTTAGTGATTCGTGGATCATGTACCTGTTTAAACATTCATCACACACATAACATCCTTAAAAAGAGCAAGATCACTTATGAGAAGGTTCGACTTTTGAATACTTAGGTCTACCATCAATAGCCCAGAAGCAATTCTGGGCTTTTTTGTTTAAGTTTATGTTGAAAGTCTAGAGGAAATCCGAATATGAGATCCTACATTATCTATTACGACGACATGCCTACGACTCATCGGAGCGGGCTCCGCGGAACATGTCGCCGAGCGGAATTGTGAAAGTGTTTGTAGAAATCCCGATCAGACCTGTCACGTCTTCAGCCTGAGGTTCCCGATGGTATCGGAACTGGCTCTATGTACAATTGGGCTACACCAAATGTTCTCTTCGTAATAAACTCAACAATTATAAATGATTTGGCTAAAATCGAACAGCGCGGCAAGGGCATTAAAAAAATAGCAGCTACTTATAATCATTACCCCCAGACTTTCTATATAATATTAGTTTTTTAACTACTTTTACATGTTTAAAACAAACACCTTTCTCATCAAAACATGGCACGTTTATTTTTCTTAATTATCGTATTTTCTTTGAACGCATGGGCACAGAGCAATATAATCAAGGAAACACTTCTTTCCTCATCCGATAAAAATCTAAAGTTTGGCGATCACATAGAGATCACCAATATCAGTAATTCTGGCTTGATCACTAGGCTCAATTATCATTTTATCAAATATAACGATGCTCTTGAAAAAGAGTGGGAAATCGATATTCCAAAGGCTAATACGTATAAAATAGGTGGGTATAGAGGAGAAATCTTGGGAAACCAAGAAGGCATATTTTTCTACGAATATGAGCCATACAATCTGCTAAAGTCGGCACCTAAAAGCTTTTGGATTAGCTTTTTTGATCCAAAAGGTAAATCTGTACATAAAGAACATAAGATAAGCACAAGATATGATGGCATCTCTTGTGCTTTCATAAATACAAGGGGTCTTAACATATTAGTATATACAGTTTCAGAAACAAACTTGACATACGATCTTATTACCTTTGAAAGACAATCATTAAATATGACAACAAGAGAGCTGAAATTAAAATCAGCGACGGTAGAATCGGATGTTTATAATAAGGCTCGTGAAATGTATATAGGCTGGAAACTCTTAAGCAGGCAAGACAATAAAACCATTTTAGTAAAATCCTATTTTGTGCCTGATTTAATCAAAAGTTATAGTGTTATGAATACAGAGAACACCAAAAAAATAGTTTTGCAAACTGTAGAAATAGCAGATGACGGAACATTACAAAACTTTAAGGAATTCCCGACCAGATTTAACACTGAGGGTTCTTGCAACATGCCTCAGATGTTTTTTGATGCCCAAAAAGACGAAGTATATGCCATTGAAACCTACAGAATCAAACAAAATACACATGCTGGGATTTATCTACTTAAGTACAAATACAGTACTGCCGAAAATATTGACAATACCACAACTACTGTCGATAAAGTCCTGTTTGTCTATTACCAAGACGTCCCGTCTCCTTTCTTAGGTGACATTTACAAGCATTACGTAGTATTCAATTCCCCACATAGGATTGTGTATAACAGCGTTTCTGGCACATTTGATTTTTGGAATATGCATTCAGCGGCAGGGACTACCATTCGCTATATATGGCTCAGATTTGACTATAAAGGAGAATGTTTGGCTTCAGCAACGCTCAATCTTAGACCGACAAAAGGACTTTCGAGGGAAACTCTTTGGAACATTCCTTATAAAGTCTCCGATATGGATGTAAAACACCCACCTTTAAAGGTGTCCCCAATAGACCTGACCTTTAAGTTGTCCGAAAAAGAAGAGGCCCAAAACATGGGATATGCAATTATTGAAAAGGCTAGCCAATACATTGTAGTTACTACCCTCGAAAAAAACGCAGAAATAAGGGCATACGTAATTCCCAAATAACCCACATACATTACACTTACCCGATTCTATTCGATTTTAAGTGCAAAACACGAAACGGATTGGTCAACAAACATAGGACCTGAGGGAAAGTCCTCCATTAATTGACAAGTGCAGTGGTGTATACGTAAACTTATTTTAGGACGAGACGCATGATCTATACTTCGGGATATATCACGCTCACCCCGAAGAGCGGCACCACCTTATTTGTTTTGTGGCGATGCAATCGCCTTTCTCGACCGCCCTAGTTACAAACGATGGCGATAAGGGTTAAGAAAAGAAATATCCAATAATAGATCCTATTCATTAATTCAAATTAGTATATCCCATGTTGAACATGAACAATAACCTGACTGCAACTTGAAGTAATCAATATTTCTGCCCCTTCATCCCATCTGTATTTGATCGAAATAGCACCATCAATATTTTTTATTTCTAAAGTTTTATCCCCTTTACGATAACTCTTGCCAATCTGTGGAACACCATCACAAACCTCAAAAATGTATTCAAATTCCTTTAGGCATCTCAACACCATAAAAACTTCATAGATCTCCCATTGTGGCAGAAAATAGTCCGTTTCTCCATCATCTTCACATGAAACATTATGTTCCTCCATCCCATTTTCAAAAATAGTCTTGGTCAGCATACAAGATTCATGACTATGCCTTATTTCTCTAAATGATTTATAGGTATAAGTTATTTTTGAGAGTTGTGCAAAGTAATCACGGAGGCCATTACAAGACGCAAGGGGGGCAGGTTGATTGATCAAATATCTGTTAGCGACATAACCAACAAGTCCTTTATAGGTCACTTTGACCCAAAAATTAAATACATTGTCCCTTTTAAATTGAATTTTAATAGAGTCTGTAGCAGTTACAGTTGCGCCGTATGGCAACCTGATCAATACTTTACTATTCGTGTCGGGTTTTTCTCTAAGATTCAATCCTGACTTAACGACCACATAATATGTGCCTGCCTTTAAGCTCAAGCACATCCCTAAAAGTATAATTCCTAGTATTTTTAATCTCATATTATGTCAATTGGCCGAATACAAATATAATCCTTTTTCAATGATTTTGTGACGCATAAAATATGCAAGTGTAAACATATATAATTTACGTAACCTTCTCAAATAAAGCAAGATCACTTAAAACATGGTTCGAAAAAGAAATGCTTCTCTCTACTTTTATTTTTAATCTCAATATTCACAAAGTGTTTCTAGAAATCCGGATCGGAGCTCTTCAAATATCTGTTACGACGACATGCCTCCGACTTGTCGGAGCGGGGCCTGCGGAACATGTCACCGAGCGGGTGTTTAAACAACAATCTCTTGACTGGTCTACTTATAATTGGTAACTTTGGAGTCAAACACGTTAATAATGATCAAAAATCTAATTAAAAAGAGTCTTATTCTCTTAGGGGTCGTATGTAGCAGTATTGCATTTTCTCAGGATCTAACGATAATGTCATTTGACCAACCCATGAAGGCGTATCTTCCTGGTTATACCTTAAAAATGTATTACAAAGAAGCCAACCTAGGTGGAGCCGACGTGAAGTCGTACGTTACCGCATTTTATCTTTCCAAAGATACCTTGTTAGGAAACGACACCTTTATCACAAAGAAATACCCGATTTTTTCTTCCAGTATATCGGCTAATACGCAGAAGCTTACCACAGCCGAGATCGTTTTCCCCAATATAGAGCCAGGAGAGTACTATTTGCTGGCAATTATTGACGCTGGCAATGAAGTCACCGAAACGAATGAACTCAATAACATAAAATGGATGAAAGTTTCCATGCTTAAAATAGGCATTGTAGATCTCAATATCACGAACCTAAGAGCTGGCAATGTCACAACAACAGGAAGAATCTCCAGTCGCATTGACATCAAAAACCTTGGCAACACCAGTATCCATAACTACTCTATTCAATATTATCTTTCCAAAGACACCATCCTTAAAGAGAGTGAAGACATATACTTAGAGTCTCTATTTGACGGCAGTCCTCTTTATAACCATGATAGTACGATCATCAGCTTTGACCTTTACAAGTCTTCCCTTCCTAATCCTGACGATTATTATTTGATCATCAAGCTTTTGCTTGGAGAGGGATATGTAAACATGAACCCTCAGAACAACGTCAAATTCACCAAAATATCCATCTTTCCTAACAATCCCGATATGGCCGTGGAATATTTAAATATTGCCGTAAAGGATAAAATTTGCTACCCAGGCAAAGAACTTAATATAAATATGCAAGAAGTCAACAACAGTTTAGTTGCGATACCCGCTCATACGCTTGGCTTCTATTTGTCACAAGACAAGGTCAAAGATGCGAGCGATGCATTGATCAGCACGACTTCCATGCCTGCCTACACCAAAAGATTGTCTCCTTATACAGAAGCCTATATGTTAATGCCTATCAGCATTCTTCCTGGCAAATATTACGTGCTTACAGTACTCGACTATAAGAATGAAATCGTGGAATTGAATGAAGCAAACAACATTCACATGGACTCCATCACCGTCGTACTTTCCACGATTGACCTTGTACCTACGGGCATTAGTACTTCTTCTACTGCTGGGATTCAATACGCCCCAGGAATTTTATACACTCAAATATCCACTCAAAAAAACTTAGGAACAGACATGCCCAATAGCAATATTACCGCTTGGTACTTGTCCAGTGATACCCTCCTGAGTGTTTCAGACAGTCTGATAGGTACCACGACTATTCCTGGCAACTCTTCTGGCAATTACATAGACATGCGCATCCCCACAAACACACCTTTGGGCAGCTATTATATCCTTATCGTAGCTGACTCTAAAAACAACAACAAAGAGATCAATGAAGCAAACAACATCCTGGCAGTACCTATACAAGTCACCACACCAGCCACGGATATCAGAAATGTCATAGCATCTGCCTCTGCGAGCATCACCAATCCTGGAGCTGCAATTACTGTATATGCAAGGGAGGGCATTGCCACAGGATTTGCAGTAAATAGCCATCAAGCGGGCTTTTATATCTCCAAAGACACCTCCTACTCCGCGGATGACCTCTTGCTCGCCACCAGCAGCATCATGAAAAACAATGAAACAAAACTCGTTTCGTTTAACGCCACCCTTACAATTCCTTTGAATACGGCTACGGGCAATTACTACTTGTTGGTCTTCTATGATCATAAGAATGAAGTTTCTGAAATCAATGAGAACAACAATATTGGCTACATGCCTGTAAAGGTATTGGCCAATATGCCTGATCTTGGTTTTACCGTCGTCAATTTCCCTGCTACGGTCAGCCAAAGTGGTGCCACAGGGCTCGCTTATACCGAGACGAATACGGGCACCCTAAGTGCCCCTGCCCATAAGATTGGGTTTTACATCTCCTCTGACTCTACCTTGAGTACTGATGACATCTTGGTGACCAACATTTCAACAGCTACACTGGCAGCCAAAGGCACTTATTCTTCTTCTACAACCATCAGTCCTCCCCAATCTTTGATCTCAGGCAACAGCTACTACCTGATTGTTGCCAACGACTATAATAACACCGTAACCGAAAGCGACGAGGCCAACAACTTTGTAGTTTTAAAATTCAGGGTACTACCTGCCCTATGTGACCTCGTCATCAAGAATTTCAGCTTGATAAAGACAGAGTTGACCAACAACGCTCAATCCATTTCGATCACTCTTGAAGAAAGCAATATCGGCCCAGGAAGTACAGATCCGTTCAGGGGTATCGATGTAGGCATCTATTTCTCGAAAGATTCCATCAAAAGCGATGACGATGTGTACAATGGGTCCGTAGCACTAGTTGTCTATCAAATTAAGGGTAACGAAACCACCATACAAAACACCAGTTTCTTGCTAAAAGAGGGGCTTCCCCCAGGTGACTACTACATCATCTTAGAAGCCGATCCCAGCAATTACAACAAAGAAATTGACGAAACCAACAACTTCAAATCCCAAAAAATTAAGATCATCCAAGCTGTTACAGATGTCAGCCTCGCTTTTTTCGGTACTTCCCCTACCGTCAAACCGGGATATGCCTTTATAGCTGGTTATAAACTTAAAAACCAAGGCAATACGGCCCTGACTGGTGTTACAACCACACTGTACCTTTCCAGCGACGATGTATTTGACGCTACGGACCTCTCTGTCAAGAGTTTCATCACAACCCTAAACAATCCCGGCGATACGGTCAGATCTTCAATATCCATAAGCCTCCCTACCGGAACTTTACCAGGAAACTATTACCTGCTCCTGATTACTGATGACAAAAATATAGCCAAGGAGACCAACGAGCTCAACAACAAACGTGTCGCCAAGATCAATGTAACTCTTGAGGAATTTGTGGACGTAGCGATCACTATATCATCCAAAGCCCCTACGGTATATGTAGCGCCTGGCATTGACTTCACCACAAACACCATAGTGGCCAGTAAAAACCTAGGTACAGCACCCATTACCAACGTAACCGGTTTTTACTTATCTACAGACACGATTTGGGATGCCAACGATAACCCGCGCAGTCTTTACAGCTATGGCACTTTTTATCCCGGCGACTCTCTACTGTTCAACTATACATCAAGGTTCCCCACAAGCGTCTCACCTGGCACTTACTATGTATTATATGTGGGCGATCCACGCAATCAATATCTTGAACCCAACGAAAGCAATAACATAGTCGCTGTAAAAATCGTCGTGACAGGTATAGTAACCGAAGTCGAGGAGAAAATCATTAAAGAGACTCAAAACCAGGTTCATGTCTACCCCAACCCCGCTAAAGGAACAATTCACATAGATGGGATTACGGACCTACAAGAACCTATCTTGATAGAGCTTTATGATGCCTTGGGAAGATTCATCCAAACAGTTCCCTACCACTCAAAGGGCACCGAAGTCTATGGTTTGCCACAAGGACTGTACCATATCCACATCAAAACTGCCCAAAAAACCCTCAGGAGGGAAAAGCTATTCATTGAAGACTAAGCTCTATAAAGGCAACTGGGGGCATTGCGGCTCAACTGACAGCCCACCACCTTGGGCCTTACCACAAACAGCACTCCGGCCCACCCAGTGTACACCACACTGGGGTGGGCCTTATATATGTTTAGTGAACCTTTTAGTTTACAACCCTCTGCACCCACAGGCACGCCTACACAAAAGAGGTAGTTTTTACCTAAAAAGAAAAGATTCCCGCTCGGAGACATGTTCCGCAGAGCCCGCTCCGACAAGTCGGAGGCATGTCGCCGTTAGAAATATTGTAGAGTATTAGACCCAGATTTGATACAAGTAAACTTGCCACTGCCAAAACTCAGTTCGATAATAATGGTCTCCCCTCCACAAAAAGCAAAGCCTCCCTCCAATCGAGAGGCTTTTTGTTGTATGGCCTGCCCTCAATTTTCTAGGCCCCCTCTCCTAGCCCATGTCGCTACAACTTGTCCCGTACACGGGAGGCGCTACATGATCTATACTTAGGGATGCGCAGCGCTCACACCCAAGAGCAGGACCAGACCCTTCTCCCTAAAAAGTGCTCAAAAAAGTGGATTTAAGACTTTTGGTATACAATGAATGTATTATATTTGGGAAAGGTTTATTAACATACAATCCCAATGAAGGTCGGCAACAAGATTCACAAGATCAGAGAACTCAAAAACATCACCGCTAAGGACATGGCCGACCGCCTGGACATGACACTTTCGGGCTACCAAAGGATCGAGCGCGATGAGGTCTCTATCAACATAGACCGCCTTCTGGAGATCTCTGGTATCTTTGAGATGAAACCAGAGGAGGTTTTGTGTTTTGATGAGAAGTATGTGTTTAATAATAGCGACAACAAAGGCGGTATACAAGGAATCCATTATGGCACCTTTAATGCCTTCCCTGAAGACCTAAAAAAACTTTATGAAGAAAATGCCAGACTACAAGCCGATCAGATCAAGATGCAGCAAGAAATGATTGATATGCTGAAGGAGAAGTTGAAGGGCAAATAAAAAACTATCCTTAGTTTAGCGTAACTTGTCCCGATTTTCTCGGGAGCGCTCTAAGGATTGAGCAATGAATGTAGAACCTGTTCCGACCTTTCGGAAGACTCCGTCTCGGATTTTATCCAGAGCTTTTGTCTCTTTTGGAAAAAGTCGAATCTATTGAACTGAACTATCATCATTTATGCCTACAGGAGGCTACCAAATAAGAGACCAATATGCCATTCATTTTCTAACATTTGCCGTGGTGGAATGGCTCGATGTATTCACCAGAAAAGAATATATCGATATAGTCTTGGACAGTTTACGCCATTGCCAAAAAGAAAAAGGGCTCAAAATTCATGCATGGTGCATTATGACCAACCACGTGCACATGATCGCTTCATCGGATGGAAGACACACGCTTTCTGACATACTCAGGGACCTCAAAAAATATACTTCAAGCCAAGTCATCAAAGCCATAGAGGACAATCCTCGGGAAAGCCGAAGAAACTGGATGCTTTGGATCTTCAAGAGTGCAGGAGCCAAGAACACAAGAAACGATCATTACCAGTTTTGGCAGCAGGACAACCATCCTGAAGAATGCTTCAGCACCGCCATGTTGGAGTCCAAGATGAAGTATATACATGAGAATCCCTTAAGAGCAGGCTTTGTAAGAAACGAATGGGACTATATGTATTCCAGTGCCATAGATTATTACTGTGACGGCAAGGGGTTGTTGGAGATTGATTTTTTGTAGTGGTTAAAGCCTTGCAAAAAATCCGAGACGGAGTCTCTAAAATCATTGAATAGTACGTAGAGCGCTACGCTCAACTCTACGTACAGGGGGATAAAGCCTTGCAAAAAATCCGAGACCAAGTCTTTCGACAGGTCGGAACAGGTCCTTCTGTCATCGACTAGTACGTAGAGCGCTGCGCTTAACTCTACGTACAGGGGGGCTATGTAAAATGAGAATAATTTCAATTGTAGTTTTCAAAAACTATCAATCTTAGATGCTATCACCATATTCCTTTAAAAAGGGATCTCCTTTGGAAATAATAAAAAGATGTTGTAACATTGGTTATAAATCGAATACTTATGAGGCACATTATTATGAAAATTAAATTAATTTATATATGAATTTTGAAGATAAACTAAAATCTATCCAAACTGACAAAAAACCTTTTTGGACTACCCCTAATGAAATAATGGAATATATTGGGGTTTCTAGAAGAGGATGGAGAGTAAATGAAAAAATTAATAGTGTACTTAAAAAGTATGACTTGGTAACAGAGCCTGAATTTGAGAGTGCTTGGAAATGGGGCGACATTGAAATTAAGCCAAAATCAGCAGCAAATACTAAAAAAAATAGTGAAGATGAGGATGAAAAAGACCCTACACCCAGATTAAGTATTCTAAGAGCGGCAAATATTGTTAAGGCTAAAGAACAACACAATCAAGGCCTTGGATTAATAACTGTATCTAAAGAGACAGAACTTAACAGAGCTATTACACTTATGATGATGTACAATCTCTCCCAACTACCTGTATTATCAGGACGAAAGGTTGATGGATTAATAAGTTGGGAATCTATTGGAAAAGCTTTGGCACTTGACAAAGATAGTAAGACGGTAAATGATTGTAAAACAGAAGTCACCATACTTAATTACAACGAACCTTTATTTTCAGCAGTTAAAATAATTCTAGAGAAAAAAGTGGTTTTAGTTAAATTGAAAGATGAGACAATTGGAGGTATTGTTACCGCATCTGACGTGGGGGAACAATTTATTGCTTTAGCAGAACCTTTTTTAATCATGGAACAAATCGAAAACCATATCAGAAAACTGTTAGAAGGAAAATTTAGTGTTGCAGAATTAAGCAAAGCAACTGATCCAAAAGATGGTAATAAAGAAATTAAAAATCTTAGCGAATTAACTTTTGGTGAGTATATAAGATTAATTGAAGATCCCGAAAATTTCAAGAAGTTAGATCTACCTATAGATCGACCAGTTTTGATTAAACATTTGAATGAAATAAGGGAGATAAGAAATGATGTGATGCATTTTGACCCCGAAGGTGTTTCAGAAAATGATAGAGAATTGTTGAGACAAACTGTTAATTTTTTTAATGAGATTAATAGTATTAGAAGAAAAAATAATAAATGACGCTCTGACGATTATTATAAAATAATGGGCTAATAACATGTCATACATTGATAAATTTTGTGTACGCTAAATGACTAACTCAAATATTTCACTAAATTTTTTAGAAATCGTTCCAAAAGAGTTTAATGTAAATTTCTATTGGAAAGATCTGTCAGAAATTCCACAGGCTGAGCATAAAGATTTTTATATTAAAAACCTTAAGCTTAATGATGATGATCAACACCGCAAGTATGCAATTAAATTTGAAACAAGTGAAGGTTTTATAAAAGAGATTAGGCCGCAAAATTTCAATATTGATATAACCAAAAAATTTTTACTGTACTTATTAAATTCCAAATGCCTAGGAATTAATATTTTAATAAATAACAGAGAGAAGTATAGCAGAATATACTTTGAGCTTAATAGGCATAAAGAAGGTAAAGAGACTGTATGGCTTGAACCCTATTATCTAAATAAAAGTAAATCTTTTGGTTTTTTAATTGATTACAAATTTTTTGTTGATGAAGAATATCAGAAATCAATAGATGGCCCTGTCGACAAAAGGATCTTGCAACTATCAGGCACTTTAGATAACTATGGAAAATCTAATAAAGAATTTTATATTTTCAAGTATGAGAAAATAAAATCATTCTTAGCCAAATTTTATCCTACCTTAAGTAAAATAAATGACACTCCAGAAATTAACTTGTCAAATAGACTTTTAGAATTAAGATCATTTTTGTTGGATCCGAAAACATATCAGTTTGAGAACAATAAGGAACATAAGTCGCCATATTTTGGTCTTCAAACACATAATCCACTTCAGAAGCCTTCGAGTGACACTCGATTCATTTTTGTGTTCAGAGAAAATGATAGAAGTATCGCAATCGATTTATTAAAAGGGCTGAAAGGGGAAAGTTATCCTGATCAATTCGCAGGCATTGAAAAATTGTTTCGAATTCAATTCAATAATGATAATATTACTGGGAAAAAGATTGATGAAATTAATGATGAAGTTTTGAACAACTTAGTTAGTGAAATCAAATCAAGCTCAACAAATGTTCTACCTATAATTTTAACTAATTCGAAAACAGATAAAGATGATGAAAAACTTTATTACAAGATAAAGTATACTTTCACATCCAATAATATCCCTTGCCAAGTTGTTACTAAAGATCTAGTTAACAATTCCTACTCACTTAAATATTCATTAAGTAATATTGGATTGCAAATATTTGCAAAATCTGGTGGAAGACCGTGGAAAATTAAACCAGCCATGAACGATTGTTTGATAATTGGAATTGGTAGCAAAAACAAAGAAACTTTCAGCAAGATTGATGAGCTTAGATATGAAAGAAAAACAGAAAAGTATTTTACCTATTCTGTATTGACAGATAGCAGTGGTATATTTAAAGAAATACAGATTTTAAGTGAAGACGAGAACGAAGATAATTATTATCTGAAATTAGTACAGAAATTAGGTTCTATTATTAACGTTTCAATTCGTGAGGGCAACAAAAATATAGTGGTTCATACACCTTACAGGATTAGCAAAGATAAAGTTTGGGATAAAATTTTCACTACACTTCCTAAGGACGTTTTGTTATCAATTATAACCATAAATGATAAGCACAAATATTTTGGATATGATTTCTCCAAAAATTCATTAGTTCCTTATGAAAGCAGTTGTATATCAATTTCTGAATTTGAATATTTAGTTTGGTTTGAAGGGTTGCAATTTAACAATTCAGCATTTACTAAACCTATAGGTAGTCCAATTCATATAAATTTCTACTATTCAAACAATTTGGAAAATTTTAAGGACCCTTCATTTAGAAATAAGCTTTTACAAGATTGTATAAATCTTTCGGGTGCAAACTGGAGAGGCTTTAAAGCTAAACAGTTACCAGTATCAATTTTTTACTGTCA
>CAMFLX010000153.1 GCA_945957555.1 uncultured Cytophagales bacterium | reverse complement strand
TACCCAAGCTGAGGCTGTGGCAGACCTCATTGCTTCGGAGAACGAAATGTCGCATCAGTTGGCGATCAAACAACTACGTGGTGGTTTTGCCAAAGAAATCCAAAAGCTCAGGTCTGAACTGATAGACTTTGCCTCCCTCATAGAGCTTGAGCTTGACTTTTCAGAAGAGGATGTGGAGTTTGCCAACCGCGACAAGCTCAAGGAACACATCTTTAAGATCTTGAATGTGACCCGACCGCTCATACAATCTTTTGAATGGGGCAATACCGTGAAAAATGGCGTACCCGTGGTCATCGTGGGCAGGCCCAATGCAGGCAAGTCTACCCTACTCAATGCCTTGCTCAATGAAGAAAGAGCCATAGTAAGTGATATCGCAGGTACTACCAGAGACACCATAGAGGAAAGCTTTGTGATCAATGGTCTAAAGTTCAGGCTCATAGACACTGCGGGTCTCAGGGAGACAGCCGACACCATAGAAAGTATAGGGATCAAAAAAGCCTATGAAAAAATAGAAGAAGCGGATATAATCGTGTACCTCTTCGACTGTAAGGAGCTCAACGACACCGAATTGCAAAACGATCTGGATAAGCTAAACACTGCTAACAAAAAACTGATCGTAGTCGGCAACAAGTCTGATAAACTCTCTGGACAAAAAGCGAGCGAAAAGACCGATCTTTTGATCACCGCTCAAAATCCTGAAGATATTGAAAAGCTCAAAAAAAGCCTCTTCAACATTGCCTCTCAACAAAAAGGCAGCAGCGACAACGTGATCACCAGTTCGCGCCACTACGAAAGCCTCATCAAAACCCAAGAAGCACTAGAAAGCGTACTCAATGGCATGGACCTAGGCATGACAGGCGACTTCCTCGCTATGGACATCCGCCAAGCACTGATCCACCTAGGCATGATCACTGGCGAAATCTCCACAGACGATCTCCTCGGCAATATCTTTGGGAAGTTTTGTATTGGGAAGTAAGGATGGCTTATTAAAGCTCTTATTCTAATTGATAACGCTTGTATAAGTTCCTTTTATGTACTGAATTTGGGACTTGAACACTCAAAACCCAAGTAACGGGTATTTATTGTACTTTTCCCATGCTTACCTTATATTTGTCGATATTCGACAATTAGATTACGAATCTAAAAGAAATACAAGAAAGGGGTTAATGAGCTCCAATACGGTGAAAACCTAAGGGGGTCTGAATTGTAAAAATTCATTAACGACATTGAAGCTGATAAAATTATGAGTCAAGAGATCATCAATATCATACAAAGTTCCAAGGTTACACAAAAGACTTTGGAAACCCGATTAACTGACCCTATAAAGAACAAAGAGTATCCCCAACGCTATATATTCGTACTGCTAAAAAAATACATTAGTGATTTTTACAAACAAGGTACCGAGCCTCGTATGTTGGGTCTTGCAGGACTCAGAGGTGTCGGTAAAACCACACTCATGTGGCAACTGGCTAAGTTCTCTTATAATAATGTCAGTAAAAACATCTACGCCTTCAATATCAATGCACTTACGAGTTTGGGATACAATGCTATGGAGGTACTGGAAATACTCCAAAACGATATCCTCAAGCAAAGATTCAGAGAATATAAAGAACCTGTCATTTTCCTGTTTGATGAGGTGCATGATGACGAAAATTGGGCTAAAACCCTAAAGATTCTCTATGATGAGTGCCGTACATCTTTTGTAATCGCTACAGGAAGTTCGGCCCTGCTCATTAATCAAACTGCAGACTTAGCCACCCGAATGAAAATTGAAAAGATTTATCCTTTCAAATTCACAGAGTTTATTGTGGCTAAATCCCTTTTTAAAGAATCATATAGCTTCAACCATCCAGAATATGGCAAAGCCTATGAAGTCCTCCCTGCCCCCAAGGAAATAGCCAAACACCTCAAGCAGGCTCTTTTCTTTTCAGAAAACTATGAGCATCTTCGCAATTCTCTACAAAAATACATCATACATAACTCCAATTTTCTCAACTACTTTGCTGAGGTAGAAAAAGTATTTGAAAAGCCCGTGTTGGAAGCCATCAAAGAATATGTGAGCTACCACAATATTCCTCGATACTCTCTTTACCAAAACAAGGGTGACATTCATGCCAGTATATTGGAGTTGGTAAAGCGAATCGTGTATGAAGATGTAGCCCGCACTCAACCAGATTATACGGGTACTCAGTATGAAAAGCTTCTGTACCGTTTGGCAGCTTCTGATGAGGTGAATCCTGATAAACTATCCAATACTTTGGGTATGAAAAAAGAAGAATTGGAAAAGGCAATCATGATACTAGATCGCTCTGAACTCATCAACCTTATTATGCCGCATACACAAAGTATGGATGCCAAGCTCAATAAAAACAAAAAATCGTTTTTCATGTCGCCCTCCATCCGCAGAGCTCTGTTGGCTACCATATATGGGAGCAACGTACCCGATGCGGCACGAAGCAAAATGTGGGAAGACATAGTAGTCATGTACCTATGTCGAGTGGTAGGCAAGTCCTTTATCAGTTTCAGCTCTGAGAAAGAAGGTGTAAATCCTGATTTCATAATAGACACTCGGGACACACCCATATTGTTGGAAGTAGGCACACGCAAAAGCACCACAAGACAGATCAGCCAATACAAAAAAGAAATTCGTTATGGCATAGTGGTTAATGCTGCCGCTACCCAACCGCAATTTATTGATAAAGACCGCACACTAGTACTGCCACTTGCTTGGTTTTTAATGCTGTAGGACATCTCAACAGAGGAAGGCTTAGGCAATATCTTCGGAAAGTTTTGTATTGGGAAGTAGGTGGTGATTCATACAAACCCTTAATAATATGAAAGATGTTAAGATAATCAATCCAAATTTTATTGATAATCTAAATTGTAGTAAGGAGAAGTATGTTTATTTAGATCCAAAGGATTTTGAAATATATGCATATGATATTCCTGCACCAAATGGGTACATCGAACTAGAAAAATTCCCCTATTGTTGTGAATTCCACACCCACGCATATGAAAGCACTCAAGAATGGATTAAACTATTCCCAAATTGTTGTGAAAATCATAAGAACTTATTAAGAGAATCTTGGTTCAATAAAAGCAACTATATGGGTATTGCACTGAAAGTAGTGCGACAAATTTCATATACAGAACATATTATTAACGAAAAAATTAAGAATACAGATTGGAATGAAGAAATTACAGACTATTTAGAATATAATATTTTGAGCTTTGGACAACTACCCAAACCATATGGAGTAGTTGGACTCCAACAATATGAAAGAAATATTACTCATTGGATTAGGCAAAACAGCAATATAGAACAACACAAAAAAGAATATATACTTGGATTTATAAACGAATTTAGAAATCAAACACCTCAAGAAAAAACTGATCTTAATATATTAAATAACATATATCTAAAATGGCTTGCACTATTTCCTTTTGAACTCGAATTTTTTAAATCGCTAAAAAGTAAGTTCATTGGAAAGTCTCCTTTTATAAAACAAATAGGGCGTAAAAACAGATACACTGGCGAAACTTCGGCGGAAATACATACTAAAGATTCTTTTTTCAACTCACTTCTTGAGCTAACAAATAAATTAATAACTGAAACAAATAGCTTAATATCATATCAAAAAGGATACCTAAATGATCCCGTAAAAACTCAAATTGAAATCATCAATCAAAAAAGGTTACTAAAACTACAAAAGGGCTATACTAACAATTCCAGTAATGAGGAGAGAAAATTTAGACGCATTATTAAAAGTTGGTTAAAGGATGAAAAAGAATATTTAAGCGAATTAATAACTGCAATAAAAACCAAGGATTGCCAATCACACAAAGAGACTCCATTAAGCAAAAAAAATAATAGAGATAATACACCTAAAAAATTTGAAGACCTTTTTTGCAACCCGAACAATTCAAATATATGTCTGGAAATATTAAGAGTACTTGACCCTCCCTTTATTGATTCATCAAACACATATATCGGCAAAAATAAAGGAATATTCCCCTTGTGGATAAAAGTATTAAAAACGCATAATCCAGAACCATTAATAAAACACTTTGATGATAAGACCTATAAAAACATATTAAACAATCATTTTAAGGGTCTTAATCTTTCAAAGGACGCTAGTGAGTTTAGAAAAGTATATGCTCGACTGGATACCAAAGGGCTAGAACAGCAAATTAAAACAATTCTTTCCCAATTTTCCCAAAGTGGAAGATTGGGAAAATAAAACCCGAAAATCGTGAGTCTTTTACATAAAAATAAAAAATATGGAAAAGATCAATCTAAATTCATTACACCAAAAAGGCTTAGAGGCAGTACTAATAGGCAATACAATTGATTTCAGGATAAAAAACAATAATCATGTTCATTGGTTCAACCTTTCCGAACTTTGCAACTACTTACCAAACAAGCCATCAAAACATACGATATATTCATGGGTAAGATCTGGGAAAATCCCTTACTTCAAAGAGCGTAACAGGCTTAGGTTTCTTAAATCAGAAATAGATGCATGGCTACAGAACCGACAAAGGCATGTCACCACAATTCATGTGCACTATCACATACATACATCACAACAGGAAAATAGTCACAAAAAAACAAAACTGTTACCTTTGTTGTTATTTTTGATTCAATTTGTTTTAAACCATTGGCAAGACATTAAAAACCTAATCTTTATGTTCTATAATTCAGTATTTTAATAAACATTGCGGAAAACCCCGGTGCATCTCATGACTTTCGTTTTCAATTACTCCAATAGTAAAAAGACCTGAGGAAAAATCTCCCTCAGGCCTTTTTACAAATGTTAAGGTCACAAAATCACACATCGTCATCATCTTCTTCGCCAAACTCAACAATAAAGCCCAGCTCTGCGAATAACTTTACGGTATACTCTGCGCTGGTTTGATCGTCAAACATTGCTTTATGCAGCCTCGCAAGGTTGCCATAAACCAATTGCCTATCTATCGTATCCGATGCCAGCTGCTCTGCCCTTTCCAAATGCTCTTTTGCTTTTTTAAAATCACCCATCAAATCACAATACACCTTGCCCAAGTTGTTGTGCACATCAAAATAGTCAGGCTTCAGCTTCAATGCCTCATGGTAATACTCCAAAGCCCTATACTCATCATTTTCTTCTTGGTAACTGATCGCAATACCATAATAGTTATATGCCGAAATACGGTCTTGCATATTAGCTTTTGTGAACATTTCGCGTGAGCGGGTAAATTCCTTTTTATTAAAGTACAACCTACCTAGACCTTGGTAAATTGCAGGGTTATCAGGCATACTTTTTAATCCCTCCAAATACGATGCCTCCGCCAATCCGTCTTTTTTGGTGTTTTCATACAACTTGCCCCAATAGCAAAGCAGATTAGGATTCTGAGAATTAACAGTTTGCAATCGCTGCAAAAACTTCTCAGCATTTATATAATCTTCCAGCTGTATGTAATCATCAACCAATAGCAAAAGATCATTCTCTTTGTAAGGATTCGCTTCGATGGATTGCATCAAGTAGTCAAAAAACTTCTCGACATTGTCTTCATCGGTAACTTTGGTTGCAATAGCTAATTGCTCGTAAATCAGCGACTTAAACAAAGGATCATCTGAAAGCTCAAGGGCTTTCAGAAAATAATTCTTGGCATTTTCAGCTTGTCCATTAGTAAGATGAAAATGACCAATCCAATACGTTGCTTCGTATTCTAAGTCTGGCTGAGCTTTTAACTTTTCCAAAACCATGGAAATACACTGCTCAAAAGTGGTATTTGAAGTCATGGTAATTGGACCAAGTTTATGTTGCCAATATTTTGTACTCATAGTAATAAAGGGTTTATGCTAATAAAAATACAGATTTTTTGACAAAAAAACATCGAAAGCATCATTTTTTATCACCTAAATATGCTCATGAAAAGAACAACATTGTCTTCTCGCATTCTATACAAAAGCCCCGACACGTCTGTCGGGGCTTCGGTTTTCAGTATCCCCTAGGCAGGCCTGCCTGTAACGGATATCTGGACTGGGTCGCTCCACTCGCCTACAGGTTCATTACGCTTCCTGTAGATCGCGATGTACCTCCTCAACTCGAGCAGTCCAAGTTGATACTTGGGGAGGAGAAGAGCCTTGGCTTTTATTTGCCAACTTTAGGATTATGATGATCTTGGTCAAATCAACTGAAGCTGGGGTTCAACTAATGGCATACAATCATGGGGATATAGGTACATCCGTTATCCCTGTCTGACAATAAAGTAGCCACTGAATTTTTAATCTCACAAAACTTTACCCAAGTACGGACAGCCCAAGAATGTATCTCGGAAAACCTTTGAACTGGAAAGCACAAACTATGTTTGGAAGAATTCGGAAACCCTCGGTTAAGGAAGCAAAACAACATCACAAAATGAGGGGTCGAGTACATGCTCTTGTACCTAGATGTAGTTTCAATAAAGCTTAAATTTCAGAAAATCAGATCTTTTTATAAACTACAATTCACTAAATTCGTATTAAATCTCAATATACAAATCCAACAAACACTATGCTAAGTAGACACCAATATTTAATTAAAGAAAGAGAGAGCACACTTAAAAGTTCAAATACCTTTGATATCTACGATGCAGAGACTCAAGAACAGCTTTTTGAATGCATTCCTGACAGCAAAATGATGCCTCTGTATATCAAATTGATCTCCCAAGATGGCTCTCAGGCATTGACGATCCAAAAAGATGCGGCTCTCTTTAAAACCATCATTTCTGTGTACGATGGCAACCACAATATCATGGCACAATTCAGGAAAAAAGGATTTTCTCTAGGTGCAGAATACAAGCTCAATGATGCCGACAACAAAGAAATGGGTATGCTCAAAGGAGAATGGGATCAAAAGAAATTTACACTCAGTTTAAATGGAACCCCATTCGCCCAAATAAGTAATTTGATCTTAGGAGCAAAAAAAGAGATTAAAAATACTGTAAACCACTATTTATTGACACTTGATTTCACCGAATCTGAACAAAACGTACTTTATGCCATTGCTGCGGTATTTTGTATAGATATGACTCTTAAGGCCTATTGATAACCCCTAAACTAACAATCTCTAATTACGATCACTTCTTTAAAACAATCTGATGGTTTCTCGAAATATGACCTAACTCTTTATGAATCAAACATATTCCTAATTGTATTAAAGAAAGATCTACGCTCCTAGTGGTTTTGCTAACATGCCATTGCCCTATAAACAATCTTTGTACATTGAATATCCTCAGCGTGCCCTCAAGAGCGCTATTTATTTGAATATTTAAAATGCCTTCGCAAGGATTAGGCCCAAGTACTAGTACCATTGTTTGTGTTGTTCCGAGTAGGTTTTACATAATAGTTTGAGACATCAATACGAGTACACCAAAACAACAAAAGTCGAAATAACGCCAAAGTAGTTCTTCTAATGATCACCAAATTTGTATCAAAGTACAACAAAGGAATCAAAAGGTAACAAATTAGAATATGATCGTGATTATTAGTACAAATTTATATTTCGAAAGATCAGACTCCCATCTCCTTCTTAAAAGGATATATAACTAAAAACTATTATACCTATTTACTGCTCCAATTCCCTTTTTAAAGACTGTAGACTTTCCTCAATGTCCTTGCCCAGCATTTTATCTACATTCATGACCAAGAGCATAATATTCAAAGGATATTTCATACGACTATTCATTCCCCAGCGGATCTTGGTCTCGTTTTCAGAAATAGTTTCTAAGATAAATGGCGTATAACCAATTCCTTTAAATGGCCTTTCAAAACGTATTTCCAAATCAATTCTTTCAAATGGAACGAGATTCATAATTTCCTGCTCTCCTTTACCTGCCTTTTTGTTACCATCCCAAGCGTACACAAATCCCACTGAACCATCTGTGCCTCTGAAGTTTTTCTTCATATTAGGGTCGATCATCACCCATTTACTGTACAACTCCTGATTTCTCAGATGTCTTAAATAGTCAAACACTACTTCCTTCGGCTTACTGATTACGATATCGCGCTCAATAGCGTAGTCTTTTCTGGTGAATAATGCAGCGATAAATATGATCGACAGCAATGCCGCAATAATGAAAACTATGCTTAAAAGAATATACATTTTAAAACCGTTTTAAAGGACAGACAAAAATATGATTAATAATAAAGCAAAATTACACTATTAAATCATATTCACAGAGGTATAATGGCGTCAATATAGTGGGTGAATTATGAAATAAGCACATAAATCGATATTTTCACGGTATGAGAAAGGTATCAGTACTAATTCCCGAAGGCGATATAAGTCTTTCCAATGTAGAGGGGATTTTCCATATTTTTTTGGAAGTCAACAAAGCTTTGAGTGCCGCTGGCAAAACACCAATGTTTCACTTTCAGCTAGTAGGTAAGCACAAGGAAAACTTTTTAAAAGAAGACTTTTTCAGTATTCACCCCAACTGTTTGTTGGATGATTCGTTCGACACCCAACTCTTGATCATCCCTGCGCTACATGGGAATATATCCAAGTCTTTAGAAAACAATCAAGACCTTATCCCATGGATCGTTAAACAACACCAAAAGGGGACCGAAATCATGAGTCTATGTACAGGGGCTTTTTTATTAGCATCCACCGGTTTACTTTCACAAAAAAGTTGCGCCACACATTGGATCCATGCAAATGAATTTAGAGAAATGTTTCCTGATGTCAACTTAGTCCACGACCAAATCCTCACCGACGAAAATGGTATTTATACCAGTGGAGCGGCTTATTCATATTTGAACTTACTACTTTATTTCATAGAAAAACATACCAATAGGGAAATGGCTGTATGGATCGCTAAGATATTCGCCATAGATTTAGATAGAAACAGGCAATCACAATTCATTATATTTCAAGGCTATAAATATCATAAGGATGAATCGATCCTGAAAGCACAAGATTATATAGAAATGAATTATCAGCAGAAGATTACGGTGGAGCAATTAGCTGATTTTATAGCCCTTGGACGCAGAAATTTTGAGCGTAGGTTTAAAAGTGCTACTGCAAACTCTGTAAACGAATACATCCAACGCGTAAAGGTAGAAGCTGCCAAAAAGAAACTGGAATCACGCGGAAAAACAATTAATGAGGTAATGTACGATGTAGGCTATACTGATACCAAAGCTTTTAGAGATGTGTTCAAAAAAATCACGGGAATGTCCCCCCTTGACTATCGTAATAAATATAACAAACAAACTATTGCCAATGATGCGGCTTATATGGCTTAATATTACAAGTTACATGTGCTAGATTAAGAAATATACTCCTTTACTTTGAAACAAATCACCTAAAACGCCTATATTCTCTATATCAACAAGTTATGGGTTAAATATGAATGCCTAAGTAAAAATCACTAATAGTAAAAAAACAACTCAAATGGATGTTTAAACAATTATTTTCCTATATTGTGAATTCTTAAATCCACATCCATATGACACGAAAAATACATACAAAACTCATCATTCTGGCCTCCACTTTATTGATGGTCAACACCAGTTTTAGTCAAAAGCCCAATTATACCGCCAATGACAAAATCGCTCCTTATACGGGATACTTTGCTTATGGAAGCAATCCTGGTTATTTTGGTGGCTATAATAACAATGCGACAAGTGACAAGTTGATTTCTGATCTATTCAACAAGATTAACTTGCATACCACTCGTCCAGCTTTGTATGATGCATTTTTAGAGCAATGGGGTCTTAATGTCCGTATTAGTGAATTTGATTATTATACTAAAACTTTGGGCATGCACGATTTGACATTGTTCTTGAATGAAGCGAGTGATGCACACCGCGAAACAGCCACGATTACTTGTAGCACCACAAAACGTTCTTTAATGTTTAAAAACATGTATCAGCCTATTTGGGATGATAGCGTAAACGGTAAAACACCCATCAACGACCAAAATTACTTTGCAGCATATATATATAAAGTCGCCAAGACATACGGAAAATATGTGAAATTCTACGAGATCTGGAATGAACCTGATTTTGTGAACAATGGAAACATTCCATTACTGACCAAAGGCCAAGCCGGCAACTGGTGGGAAAACAATCCAGACCCTTGTGATCTTGTTAATCTGAACGCTCCTGTCACTAGTTACGTGAGATTATTAAGAATTGCCTATGAGGTAATCAAATCTGTAGACCCTAATGCTATGGTCACCACTGGGGGACTTGGATATGAGAATTTTCTTGATGCCATACTGAGAAATACGGACAGCCCTGATGGTAAAGTAACCACAGACTATCCGCTTAAAGGAGGTGCCTATTTCGACGTCATCAGTTTTCATAGTTATCCGCAATACTCGCTTTCTGCTTGGGATAATTCCTGCAGTTGTAGAAAATACCAACGCCACTCAGATAACGCAGCCAATAAGGTAATTGCCCTCAACGACAAATTTAATGCGGTATTGGAAAACTATGGTTACAATGGCACTACCTTCCCAAGAAAATATGCCATACTTACTGAGACCAATATTCCCGGAAAATCCAATGCTGGTAAAGATCACATAGGTTCCGCTGAAGCACAAAGAAACTTTGCCATCAAAATGTTTGTGCTTACCCAAAAATACGATATTAAGCAGTCTTATATCTACACTATTGGCGACAGCAAGGATGAAAGCGCCATAGATCCCAACAGGGAAGGTTTTGATGCAATGGGTTTGTATTACAATCTGAACACTGCAACACCTGCCACTGCAAAACCCAAAGATGAAGGTATAGCTGTGAAATCATTGTCTGGATTCTTGTATGGTTATGCTTACAATGCATCTGCAACGGCAGCTTTGAATTTACCATCAACAGTGGATGGAGGGGCGTTCACAAAAGGTAACGAAACACGTTATGTTCTTTGGGCTAAAACCAATACAGACCAGGTAGAAAACCCTACAGCAGTATCTTACACCTTTCCTGCAGCGTTGAATGTGAAAACGATTTTGGCCAAGCAATGGAATTTTGCAACAACAAATGTCACGCAAACCATCATAGACAAAACCATTAGCTTGACGGGCAGCCCACAACTCATTACGGTAAGTACCATAGCTGGTGTAAATGATGACAAACTAAATGCTAGTGCTTTTACCCTGTTTCCAAACCCTGCGAAAAAGGAATTTAATATCAATTTTGCAACTCCTATGAATAAAGACGTGAAGTTGTCTATTTTGGATGCTCAAGGTGCTATTGTGAAATCCACAATATTGCCAAGCGGTCAGGGTATTGTATCTATTGACGATTTAAGACCTGGAGTATATCAAGTACAAGTTTTTACTGGAGAAAACATTTGGTCTGAGAAACTCGTAATAGCAGAATAATTCAGAACATGGAGTTACACAAGCCAGATATATGATTTGATCACATATCTGGCTTGTTTTATAAGAACTGACTAACTGGCATTATTTTTGAGTTAGATGTATAATCAGTGACCACTAATTAATGATATATCCATATGAAACTTTTTTATCTTATATGTTTTTTTCAGTTTAAAGTTGCAAGTATTTGGGCTCAATTAGGTTCGGCAAATCAGATTAATAAAGTAGCACTAGAAACTCAACAGAAATAAAACCTTTATATTAAAGACAAAAAAGTTTATCTCTACGGGCAACAAACCAATGGTGTAGACACACGCAATGGCCAACTAGCCTGCGCAAAAGTTGTCTCCATTATACTTATTAAGGCAGGAATAAAAATTCCATTACAACTGGGAGTTGGCGGTATTGAGTCGAACCTGAAGGGTTGGGAAAGGATTGGTAACAAAAAAGACTTAAAGTCTGGTGATGTGGTGATTTGGGTCAGCACAATCAAGGGAAACAAAAATTGCTCTTGTACAGGTGGAGGCACCTGCCATGTAGGCATTTATACCGATAAAGGGTATTTTCATAATAACCCACTGGGATATAGCCCCATATTCAATGGAATAGGTCTTTTATTGAAATACAAGTTTAAGGTTGCCTATCGACCACCACAACAGTAGCCCAAGATAAATCGACAACCTTAAGAACAAACACAACCCTGCTAAAAATACTTATCAATAATTTCATTAAGCATGTTTTTACTAATTGGCTTAATTCTAAAGTCGGCCAGTACATTCAATGCAAGTGCTTTTTCTTTATCATCAGGGTTCTCTGAGGTCGTAAGCATCACAATCACTATCCTGCTTTGCAACTCTTTATCTAATTTATTATACTCCGACAAAAACTCCCATCCATTGAGTCCAGGCATATTAATGTCCAGAAAAATCAAATCAGGATGAGGACTTTCATTATTTTCTCTATTCTTTAAGTATTCTAGTGCAGCCATTCCAGACTGTTTAGTTACCACAACATCCGCACTGTTGTTTTTTTTGATAACTCTTTCATGAAAAAAATTATCGTCCTTGTTGTCATCAATCAGCATGATGCAATTTACCTTTGTTGTCATATGTTCAAATTTGGAATACTAAAATAAAAGATACTTCCTTGTCCCAATTGTGATTCAAGCCAAATCTTCCCGCCATGTAGCTCTACTATTTTCTTACAATTGGCCAAGCCAATGCCGTAACCTTCATAAATACCGTCCATATGAACTGTCTCTTATACACATCTCCGAGCCCACGAGACGTAGAGGAATCT
>CAMFLX010000152.1 GCA_945957555.1 uncultured Cytophagales bacterium | reverse complement strand
AGATTCCTCTACGTCTCGTGGGCTCGGAGATGTGTATAAGAGACAGATTTATAAGTCGTAAAAATGTGGTTTCTGCCTGCATTTGTAATTCTGTTTCTGAGTACGAAGTCGCTCGTATGATTTTTTCGCGAAGAGCTTTATCTAGTTTAATAGATGCTTCAATTGCCAAAGTGCCTTGGCCTACTGCAGGAATAAATTTATCTAAAGGAAGCTTCTCTTTAATAAGATTTCCAAAGTTCATTCTATGGGCTCCAGCATAAGCAAGTAAGAGGGCATCGCATGCGCCGTCTTCCATTTTTTTTATCCTTGTTTGTAAATTCCCACGCATATCTACTACTTTGATATGGGGATAATAATGTTTCAGAAGCGCTACACGTCTTGTTGATGAGGTTCCAACAATCAAGTTTGGAGTGTCGATGCTAACTTCCTTATGGGAAACTAGGGCATCGTGTACCAATTCTCTTTTGGTATATGCAATCACTTCCAAGCCATCGGCAAGTGTTGTTGACATATCTTTGGCACTATGTACTGCAATGTGGATTTCATTATTAAGCAAGGCCTCTTCAAGTTCAGCAGTAAATATACCTTTAGAGCCAATTTTGGATAATGAGCGGTCTAAAATTTGATCACCTTTTGTATTGATTACTACAATCTCAGAAGACAATCCTATGTTTCTTAAACACTCGCTGATATGCTCAGCTTGCCAAAGTGCTAGTTTGCTACCCCTACTACCGATTTTTACCAAGTTATTCGATTCCAAATTTCTATTTTTTTATAGTAGCAGAAAAGATTTTGCCACCTTCATTTGTGATAATCATTTTCGAATTGTCAATAAATAAAATGCCCTCTACCTGCCCTGATTCAGGAAATTTGATGCAATAATATGGATTATTTAATCTTAGCCCATGCATAAGGTCAAAAATATATATTTTCCCATAAGCAAGCAATGCAAGTTTTGTTTTATCTGGACTGATGTCTGCCGCGGTAATCTGGCCAGTGAGATAGAGGCTGTCTATAGCCTTAACTTTATAAATCCCCTTTTTTGCTGGAATACCGTACAATTTAACCAATTTGTACCCTCTATTTTTGCTAAATAGAAAAAGGGAATCTCTGTAACATACAAATGCTTCGCAATCAAAATTTTTGTGTTTTTTATTGGGTGGAAATTCTGTTTGTTCAGCGTATGAGAATTGTATAGTATCTACTTCGTTGAAATCTTTTTTATTGACCTTATAAATTGAAAGCGATTTCCTTAGGTTTGAATTATTCCCAATGTCTCCTAAATACAAATGAGACGAGTCTTCGGAGATTTCCTCAAAATCTATAAAGGATGCTTTTCGGATCTCGGTGGTAGATAATAGTTCACCTTTTAAATTAATTTCATACAAGTGATTGTCGGTGCCATCGTTGTGAGTGTAGAAAGTAGAATCAGTTGCCCATGCAAGCCCCGAGCTTTCGTCTATAGTTCTATCAATCTTAGCCTTCTTCTTAAACGATATGTCTTTGTGCGATAAGTCTTTATAGTCGTGAATCATATCTTTGTCACAACTACAAAAAAAAGTCTTTAGAGCAAGAAGTACGGTAAAAATTTTATATTTTAACAATATTGTAATCTATTTTGAGTTACAAAATTAAATCCAATTTTGTATTTTCTGTAAATTAACACAATTTTGCATAAAAATTTATGATTTACGCAGTAGTTGCATACGGAGATCCAGTGCTTAAAAAGACAGCTGTTCAGGTGGAGAAATTCGATCAAGACCTTAACCAGCTTATTGATGACATGTTTGAAACGATGTACGATGCGCACGGAGTAGGGCTTGCTGCACCACAAATAGGTAAATCAATTAGACTTTTTGTGGTCGACACATCACCTTTTGACGATCCAGAACTTAAGGATTTCAAAAAAGCATTTATCAATCCAATTATTCTAGAAAGTAGTGAAGAAGAGGAGGGCTTTGAGGAAGGTTGCCTGAGTATCCCAGGTATAAGGCGAGATGTAAAAAGGCCTTCTAAAATTAAGATTTCCTATTTTGATGAAAAGGGTAAAAAGTTTGAAGAATGGTTTGGAGGTATTAAGGCTCGTGTTATCCAGCATGAATATGATCATATAGAAGGAGTATTATTTATTGATCACCTTTCGTCATTGCAAAAGCAACTCTTAAAAGGTAAACTTTCTGATATTTCTAAAGGAAAGGTAGATGCTGACTATAGAATGAAATTTTTTAAGAGGTAAAATGTCGGATTGTCATATTATAGAGAATGATTTTTTGAAAGTTGTGGTTTCTGAGAGTGGCGCAGAACTTCAATCAATCATTAACAAAAAGAATAAAATAGAGTATTTATGGCAAGGCCATAAGGAAGTATGGGGTAGGAGAGCTCCTGTATTATTTCCTATTGTTGGGAGATTGTATAACGATACCTATTTACATGAGGGAAAATCTTACAAGTTGAGCCAACATGGATTTGCTAGGGATTGCCAGTTTGATTTATTGATGTCAGGTGAAACTCAACTAACGTTTCTGCTCACCGAAAGCCCTGAGACATTGGATAAATATCCATTCCTCTTTAATTTATATATAAATTATAAACTAGAGGGACCCAGAATTCATGTGGTCTATGAAGTTCAAAATACAGGAGAGGAAGATATGTTGTTTTCAATTGGGGGGCACCCCGGATTTAATTGTCCATTAGGAGAATCAGGTAAATATGAAGACTATATATTGGAGTTTGACGAGAATCGGTTTGATACATTTCCTCTGAAGGGAAATTTTCAGTCAGGGAATCAAGAACCACTAAAATTGGAGAATAGAACTTTAAGACTAGATAAATCTTTGTTTAAGAATGATGCTATTATTTTTAAAAACAATGATTTGAAAAAAGTAACTTTGCGGGATCAAGCAGGAATGAGAGGAGTAGTAATGAAGACTTCTATGCCCTATTTTGGAATATGGTCTCCAAAGAATACAGATAGTTTTTTGTGTTTAGAGCCATGGTGTGGTATAGCAGACAATGAAAGGAGTACAGAGCTGAAGGACAAGGAAGGGATTAATGTATTATCGAAAGGAGATATATTTAGGTCAAACTACGAAATAGAAGTATTATAAAATTAAATTATTATTATGAGTGTTCTGCCATTTTCAAAGTCTGAAGTATTGGACGCATGTATCAAGTACCAAAGTGATCAAGTGGATACTATTAAAAAGCAATTGAGCCAAATATTGGAAAGTGCCAACGATGAAAGCGATGGAGAAGATGAGGGTGGTGAATCATTTAAGGAGCAGTTGCAAGTTGAGCGTGAGATGTACAACAAAAAACTGAAGGAAGCTTCAGAGACATTGGAAATCATTAAAAGATTGGATCCTAAGAAATATTCTGAGCAAATTTCAATGGGTTCATTAATAAAGACAACAGAACAAACTTTCTTTATCTGTACAAGTCTTGGAGAATTAAAAATCAATGGTAACTCTTGTTTTGTTATTTCTACATCTTCACCTATATATAGTTTACTTTCTGGAAGAAAGAAAAACGAGAAGTATAAGTTTAGGGATAAGGAAGTGGAAATTTTGGAAGTAAAATAAGGTGCCTCTCAAGAAAAAAATATTTTTCATCATCGCTACTTTGTTTGCCATACTAATGATTATACTGACAATAGATATGGCCTCTAAAACAACAAAGCCTTGGGACAAAAAGAAGAATAATATTATTGAAAAATATAAGGTTCGTAGTTAAACATCTGTGTTTCTTTATATTTTTCACATTTTTTCTCTTTAAAGTTTGCAGTAAAAAATAAATTCATTACCTTTGCAGTCCATTTTTTGGAAAAAGTATTATGACAGTTTGGAATGAACTGTCTCTAAATAGATTAGTAACATGTCTGGTTTGATAGGAAAAAAGTTAGGAATGACAAGCATATTCAGCGAAGATGATGGCAGATATACGCCATGTACTTTGATTGAATTAGGTCCGTGTGTCGTTACGCAAATCAAAACTGTTGAGAATGACGGATATTCAGCAGTTCAGTTAGGTTTTGGTGAAAAGAAGGAAAAGAACACTTCTAATGGCTTAGTAGGCCATTTTAAGAAAGCAAACACTTCTCCCAAAAGAAAGGTAGCAGAGTTTAAAAGCTTCTCGAAAGAGGTAGCTCTTGGGCAAGTACTATCAGTTTCAGATGTGTTTGTTGAAGGAGACTTCATTGACGCGGTAGGTACCTCAAAAGGTAAAGGTTTCCAAGGAGTTGTTAAAAGACACAACTTTGGTGGGGTTGGTATGAGTACTCACGGCCAACACAATAGAGCTCGCCATGCTGGTTCAATTGGTTCTTGTTCATTTCCTGCTCGTGTATTCCCTGGTATTAAAATGGCAGGTCGTATGGGTGGAGATAGAGTAAAAGTACAAAACTTAAAAGTATTGAAAGTATTGCCTGAGAAAAACCTCGCTCTGGTAAGTGGTTCAATACCAGGTTCAAATAATTCATTCATTGTTTTAGAGAAATAGTATGGAGCTTTCAGTAAAAGATATAAAAGGAAAAGAGACAGGAAAGAAGGTTACCCTTCCTTCTGAGATCTTTGGAGTTACTCCAAATGATCACGTTATCTACCTAGATGTAAAACAGTACTTGGCAAATCAGAGACAAGGTACTCATAAAGCTAAGCAGAGAAACGAGGTAAGCGGTACTACCAAAAAGTTCAAGAAACAAAAAGGAACTGGTGGTGCTAGAGCAGGTAGTATGAAATCTCCTGTTTTCGTTGGTGGAGGTAGAGTTTTCGGTCCTCAACCAAGAGACTACAGTTTCAAAGTTAATAAGAAGACCAAGGTACTGGCGAGAAAGTCAGCACTGTCTTACAAGGCTACAGAAAATGCAATCAGTGTATTGGATGATTTGAATTTCAATGCTCCAAAAACTAAAGAATATATTTCTGTATTAAACAATCTATCATTGTCAGATAAAAAGACTTTGGTGGTTGTAGAAGGCATTAACAATAATGTATACCTTTCTAGTAGAAATGTTCAAAATACAAAAGTTGTTATCGCTAGCGATATAAATACTTACGATGTATTAAATGCAGATAATTTAATACTTACTGTAGGTGCATTGGCAAAAATTCAAAGCGTTCTCAATTAATAAGAAATGGGTATTTTAGTAAAGCCTTTAGTAACTGAGAAAGTTACGAAAGAAAACGAAAAGGGAGTATTTGGATTTATTGTAAAAAGAGATGCAAATAAGGTCCAAATTAAGAATGAAATCCAGAAAACTTACAACGTAACAGTTGAAAGCGTAAGAACAATGAGATACGCTGGTAAGTCGAAGGTTAGATATACAAAATCGGGAGCACAAGCCGGAAAAACACAGTCGTTTAAAAAAGCGATCGTGAAGGTAGCGGCTGGAGAAGTTATAGATATTTATAGCGGAATTTAGTAATTAACAAATGGGAGTAAAACAGTTAAAACCCGTAACACCAGGTACAAGATTTAGAATAGCACCAGATTTTAAGGAGCTATCTAAAGTGAAACCTGAAAAATCATTGCTAGTTAACTTAAGTAAGTCTGGCGGTAGAGATAATTCAGGTAAGATGACCATGAGATACACTGGTGGTGGTCATAAAAAACAATACAGAATCATCGACTTTAAAAGAAATAAAGACGGTATAGAGGCTACAGTAAAATCTATCGAATATGATCCAAATAGATCTGCAAGGATCGCACTTTTGGCTTATGTAGATGGTGAAAAAAGATACATACTTGCTCCAGATAATTTAGCTGTTGGAACAAAGGTTGTTTCTGGCTCTGGTGTAGCCCCTGAAGTTGGTAACTCATTGCCTTTGAGTGAAATACCTGTAGGTACTTTCCTTCATAATATAGAGATAAAGCCAGGCCAAGGCGGTGCAATCGCTAGATCAGCAGGTGTTAGTGCACAGTTGGTTGGTAAAGGCGATACACATGCTACTCTTAAGATGCCTTCTGGAGAAATTAGATTAGTACTTGCAAAGTGTAAAGCCACAGTGGGTACGGTGTCAAACGCAGACCATATCAATTACAAAGTTGGTAAGGCTGGAAGAAACAGATGGTTGGGAATCAGACCAAGAACTAGACCAGTAGCAATGAACCCTGTCGATCACCCAATGGGTGGTGGTGAAGGTAGAGCTTCGGGAGGTCACCCAAGATCGAGGAAAGGTTTGTATGCTAAAGGCAAAAAGACTAGAACTCCGAAAAAATACTCTGACAATTTAATAGTATCTAGAAGAAAGAAATAATTAGATGGCACGTTCATTAAAAAAAGGCCCATACATAGATTACAGATTATCTAATAAGGTTGAGGCACTAAACACTTCAGGGAAAAAGTCAGTAGTGAAAACTTGGTCGAGACGATCAATGATATCACCTGATTTCGTTGGACAGACATTTGCCGTGCACAATGGCAATAAATTCATACCAGTTTATGTAACCGAAAACATGGTAGGACACAAACTAGGTGAATTTGCACCAACTAGGACATTTAAAGGACACGTAGCTAAGAAAGGTAAGTAAGATGGAAGCAGTAGCAAAATTAAATAACATACCTACGTCACCTCGTAAGATGAGATTGGTTGCTGATATGATCAGAGGACAAAAAGTAGTAAATGCTTTGGCTCTTTTGAAATTCGATTCAAAAGCAGCGTCTACAAACGTCGAGAAATTGTTAAAATCAGCAGTTGCAAACTGGACAGAGAAAAACAAAGACCAAAACATAGACGATGCTCAACTAGTAGTTAAGGCAATATCTGTGGACTGCGGTAAAATGTTGAAGAGATTAAGACCTGCTCCACAAGGTAGAGCTTACAGGGTAAGAAAAAGATCGAATCATATAACAATAGTAGTTGACTCTTCTATAAACGCATAAATATATTCTAAATGGGACAAAAAGTTAACCCGATAGGTTTTAGATTAGGTATCGTAAGAGGTTGGGATTCTAACTGGTTTGACAGCAAACAGTTGGCTTCCAAACTAATCGAAGACGAGAAAATTAGAAACTACATCGATGCTCGTATTGCAAAAGGCGGTATCTCTAAAGTTATCATTGAGAGAACTTTGAAGAGAATAACTTTAACAATACAAACGGCTAGACCAGGTGTAGTAATCGGAAAAGGTGGTGCAGAAGTAGACAAGTTGAAGGAAGAGTTGAAAAAACTTACAGGTAAAGATGTTCAAATTAACATATTTGAAATCAAAAGACCTGAACTTGATGCGAAACTAGTAGCTGACACCATAGCTCAACAAATTGAAGGAAGGATTTCCTACAGAAGAGCAATGAAGCAAGCAATATCTGGAACTATGAGAGTTGGTGCGCAAGGTATCAAAGTAAAGATTTCAGGTAGATTGGCGGGTGCTGAGATGGCTAGAACTGAAATGTATAAAGAGGGAAGAATTCCTTTGCATACATTGAGAGCAGACATCGATTATGCGACATCAGAGGCGTTGACGGTCTACGGTTTGATAGGCATCAAGGTTTGGATTTGCAAAGGAGAAATTTTCGGTAAGAGAGATTTGTCTCCTAATGTAGGTCTAGTAAATAATGAGTCTCAAAACTCGAATAGTAACAACAATTCGACTGAGAATCGTTCTAAGAAGTTTGAAGGTAGAAAGAAAAAAAATAAATAATTAAGAAATGCTACAGCCTAAAAAGACAAAATTTAGGAAACAACAGAAGGGTAGAGTAAAGGGCATTGCAACAAGAGGTGCTAACATATCTTTTGGAGAATTTGCAATCAAGACATTGGAGCCTGGTTTCTTAACTTCTAGACAATTGGAAGCGGCAAGGGTTGCTGTTTCAAGAGGAATGAAAAGAGAAGGGCAAATGTGGACCCGAGTATTTCCTGATAAGCCAATAACCAAAAAACCTGCAGAGGTTCGTATGGGTAAAGGTAAAGGAGCCCCAGAATATTGGGTGGCTGTGGTAAAACCAGGAACTATTATTTTTGAGTCTAGTGGGATTTCAGAAGAAGTTGCAAGGGAGTCTTTAAGGCTAGCAGCTCAAAAGTTGCCACTAAGAACAAAATTTGTAATTAGGCCTGATAAAGTAACTTTCTAAATCTGGGTGATGAAAACAAAAGAAATTAAAGCCTTGTCAAAGGATCAGTTAATTCAAAAAATTAGCACTGAAAAAGAGCTAGTTGGGAAACTAAAGTTCGCGAATGCGATTTCTCCGATCGAAAATCCTATGAGGATTAGACAGTCAAGGAAGCTTATCGCTAAATTATTAACAGAATTATCTGCTAAAGCTTAAGCCAAATGGAACAAAGAAATTTTAGGAAAGAAAAAGTTGGAAAGGTTGTAAGCAACAAAATGGAGAAGTCCATTACAGTAGCTGTTGAAAGAAAAGTGAAACATGCTATGTATGGGAAATTCATGAAGAAAACCAAGAAGTTCATGGCTCATGATGAGACAAACCAATGCGCTATCGGTGATATCGTGAGAATTTCGGAAACAAGACCTCTTAGCAAAAACAAACGCTGGAGATTAATAGAAATTT
Organism: uncultured Cytophagales bacterium; assembly: GCA_945957555.1. Taxonomy (GTDB): domain Bacteria; phylum Bacteroidota; class Bacteroidia; order Cytophagales; family UBA9547; genus CAMFLX01. The sequence goes on along the minus strand of CAMFLX010000152.1, from coordinate 4,236 downwards.
TAGAAAAAGCTAAATAATTATGTTACAGCAAGAGTCAAGATTAAATGTTGCTGACAACAGTGGCGCGAAAGAGGTACTTGTAATCCGCGTTTTGGGTGGTACTAGAAAAAGATACGCTTCTGTTGGTGATAAAATAGTTGTTACTGTAAAATCATCTGTGGGTTCTGGCAACGTTAAAAAAGGTACTGTCTCTAAGGCAGTAGTGGTAAGAACCAAAAAAGAAGTTAAAAGAAAAGACGGTAGCTATATCAGATTCGATGATAATGCTGCTGTATTATTGAATGCTAATGATGAGCCGAGAGGTTCACGTATCTTTGGCCCGGTAGCTAGAGAATTGCGTGAAAAGCAATTCATGAAAATTGTTTCATTAGCTCCTGAAGTTATTTAAATATAAAGAGAACATGAGCACTAAGTTTCATATCAAAACTGGGGACACTGTAAAAGTTATTGCTGGTGATAGCAAAGGCAAATCAGGTCTTGTAAAGAAAATCTTAAAAGAAGAGAATAAGGCGATTGTAGAAGGTCTTAATATCGTAAAAAGACATTTAAAGCCTTCAGCATCTTCTCCTACGGGTTCAATTGTAGAGAAAGAGGCGCCTATTCATATTAGCAATTTGGCATTCGTAGATCCTAAAACAAAGGAGACTACTAGAATCGGTAGAAAGCTGAATGACAAAGGTAAATTAGCTAGATATTCAAAGAAAACAGATAAGTTTGTATAGTAATGGCAACTCCAAGATTAAAAGAAATTTACACTAAAAGTGTTGTACCTCAACTAAAAGAAAAGTACCAATACAAGTCGTCTATGGAGGTACCTAAAATCGATAAAATTTGTATCAACAAAGGTTTGGGTATTGCTGTTTCTGATAAAAAGATTGTTGACGTAGGTGTTGACGAACTTTCACAAATTACTGGTCAAAAGGCTGTTGCTACTAAGTCAAAGAAGGCGATCTCTAACTTTAAGTTAAGAGAAAATATGCCTATCGGTGCTAGAGTAACCCTTAGAGGTGAAAAAATGTACGAATTCTTAGATCGTTTGATGACTGTTGCGCTTCCACGCGTGAGAGATTTCAGAGGCATAAGTGAAAAAGGCTTTGATGGTAGAGGTAACTATACATTGGGCGTAAAAGAACAGATTATTTTCCCAGAAATTTCCATAGATAAGGTTACTAGGATTTCTGGTATGGACATAACAATAGTTACTACTGCAAAAACTGACGAAGAAAGCTACGAATTATTGAAAGCTTTCGGAATGCCTTTTGCAAATATAAAGAAATAGATCATGGCTAAAGAATCCGTAAAAGCAAGACAAAGAAAGAGAGAAAAATTAGTTGCTAAATATGCTACTAAAAGAGTTGCTCTAAAAGAAGCTGGTGATTATGAATCATTAGATAAGTTGCCTAAAAACGCTTCGCCAGTAAGATTGAAAAACAGATGTATGCTCACTGGTAGACCAAAGGGCTACATGAGGAAGTTTGGTATCAATCGTGTTACCTTTAGAGAGATGGCATTGGATGGGAAAATCCCAGGTTTGACAAAAGCTAGCTGGTAATATTTAAAATAATTTGTATATAAATAAAAAAGTAGTACCTTTGCAACCCGTTTTAAAAGGGTTGCATTAATTTTGTTGTTATGACAGATCCAATTTCAGATTATTTAACAAGACTCAGAAATGCTGTGAGAGCAAATCATAGAGTTGTCGAAATACCTGCTTCTAACTTGAAAAAAGAAATCACAAAGATTCTTTTTGACAAAGGTTATATTTTGAACTATAAGTTCGAAGATGTTAAAAATCACCAAGGTGTGATTAAAGTAGCATTGAAATATGATCCACTATCAAAGAGATCTGCGATTACTTCTTTGGAGAGAGTTAGTAAACCAGGTCTAAGAAAGTATTCACCAGCAGATGCAGTTCCTTCGGTACTTAACGGTCTAGGGATAGCGGTCTTATCTACTTCTAAGGGAGTGATGACTGATAAAGAAGCAAAGAAAAACAATGTAGGAGGAGAAGTCCTTTGTTACGTATATTAATTTAAATTTAGAAAATGTCACGTATAGGTAAAAAGCCAATAGATATTCCTGCTAAAGTCGAAATTTCGATTGATAAGGGTAACGTGGTTACAGTAAAAGGTCCAAAAGGTGTATTGACTCAAAAGGTTGATGCAGATATTTTGGTGAAAATAGAAGAAGGGAAAGTTTTGGTTGAGAGACCAACTGACCAGAAAAGACATAGAGCGCTTCATGGCCTCTACAGAGCATTGCTTCAGAATTTAATCACTGGGGTAAGCGAAGGTTACGTACTTAAATTGGAACTTGTCGGTGTGGGTTTTAAAGCCGCAGTACAAGGACAAAACTTGGATTTGAGTTTAGGATATTCACATACTATTTTGTTTGTATGTCCTAAAGAGGTAGCTATTAAAGCAGAAACGGAAAAGGGTAAAAACCCTGTCATTACGCTAGAAGGTATTGATAAACAGCTTATAGGGCAAGTTGCTGCTAAAATTAGATCATTAAGGAAAGTTGAGCCATACAAAGGTAAAGGTATTAGATTTGTGGGTGAGACAATTAGAAGAAAAGCTGGTAAAACTTCTGCTAAATAATTAAAGGTATGTCATTAGATAAAACTAAAAGAAGATTAAAATTAAAGAAGAAGATCAGAGCAAAAATATTTGGTTTGCCTGAATGTCCAAGATTATCTGTTTTTAGAAGCAATGAACATATCTATGTTCAATTGATTGACGATTTAGCAGGTAAAACCTTATTAAGCGCATCTTCTAAAAAGCTGGCTGAAAATCTTACTAAAACTCAAGCTAGTGTTGAGGTAGGAAAAGAAATCGCTAAGCTTGCTTCCTCAAAAGGCATCTCAAAAGTGGTTTTTGATCGCAATGGTTATTTATATCACGGTAGAGTTAAGGCTTTGGCTGAAGCTGCAAGAGAAGCTGGTCTACAATTTTAATAATTCAGAAATATGTCACAAAACAATATAAAAACTGTAAAAGCTAGCGAAATCGAACTTAAAGATAAGGTAGTTGCAGTTAACAGGGTTACAAAAGTAGTTAAAGGTGGTAGACGTTTTAGTTTTTCTGCCATTGTAGTTGTAGGTGATGGTCATGGTGTAGTAGGTTATGGTTTGGGTAAGGCCAATGAGGTAACAGATGCCATTTCTAAAGCTATCGACGACGCTAAGAAAAATCTTATTAAAATACCAATTTTGAAAGGTACTGTACCTCATCCTATGATTGGTAAATACAGTGGTGGTTTGGTGTTGGTTAAACCTGCGGCAAATGGTACTGGTGTGATTGCTGGTGGTGCGATGAGAGCTGTGTTTGAAAGCGCAGGTATCAAAGACGTACTTGCTAAGTCAAAAGGATCTTCAAATCCACACAACGTTGTTAAGGCTACATTTGATGCGCTTGCTAAAATGAGAGATCCTTACACTGTAGCAAAAGACAGAAACATTACAGTCTCTAAAGTATTTAACGGTTAATCAAGATGGCTAAAGTACAGATAAAACAAGTTAGGGGTTTAGTAGATAGACCTAAAGATCAAAAATTGACTATCAAAGCTTTAGGGTTGGGTCGTATCAATAAAGTTGTTGAAAAAGAAGCAACTCCTCAAATCTTAGGTATGATCAAGAAAGTTAATCATTTAATTGAAGTAACGAACATATAAGATGAAATTACATACATTAAAACCTGCTGAGGGTTCCGTTAAAAAAATAAAGAGAATTGGGCGTGGTACTGGTTCTGGCCATGGTGGTACATCTACTAGAGGTCATAAAGGTGCTAAGTCTAGATCTGGATATTCGATGAAAGCTGGATTTGAGGGTGGTCAGATGCCATTACAAAGACGAATTCCTAAATTTGGTTTCAAGAATGTGAACAGAGTTGAATACAAGGGTATCAATTTGTCTACAATTCAGAAGTTAGCAGAAAAAGCAAATGTTTCTGAAATTACTTTTGAAGTACTTAGAACCAATGGCCTAGCTTCTAAAAATGATTTGATCAAAATTTTAGGAAATGGTGAATTGAAATCTAAAGTTGTAGTCTCTGCTCATGCTTTTTCTGAATCGGCTAAACAGTCAATTGAAAAAGTAGGTGGTGGTGTAAACGTTATTAAGTAATGAACAAGTTAATAACCACTTTTAAAAATATATTTGCAATAAAAGAGTTAAAAGAGAAAATTCTTTTCACTCTTTTGTTACTTTTAGTTTACAGAGTAGGCTCATTATTACCT
>CAMFLX010000151.1 GCA_945957555.1 uncultured Cytophagales bacterium | reverse complement strand
ATAAACAAAAAGATATAAGCAATACATGTTTTTCCTTATCCCGAATTGAGGTTAATTAAATCCAATTAAATGTAAATATCACCTACCTATTGGACCATATTAAGAATATAATTCCCAAATTGGTAAATCAAGACAAGTAGGCACCATTGAATATCAGGTAGTTATATTTATGGCACACAATTAGCAACATATATATCATAACAAACAAAATAATGATACACAAACTCTTTGAAAGTCCAATTTTGTTGATAAATGAAGTTCTTAACAAAATGAAAAATACAAACTGGGTTTTCCCTCAAAAGAAAGCTCTGACATTGAAAGCTATACCAGTAATGGTCAGAAGATAATAAAAGTTTTTAGTCGGGAATTGATTATATATTATAAAATGGCAAGCTTCTGGCTTGCCTTTTTATTTAATAAAAAATGACGGCCTATTGATCTATGGCAATGCCTCCATCACCATAGATCCCACAGTAAGCTAAGGTAGATTAGCTTTTCTTTTTTAAAACCTACAACCATTAAGTGTACATATAATAATCATATTTTCTCACAAAACGGTATATGATATAGCTCTCAAAGTGTCAATAAATATGTATTACTCAAGATTCACAAAGTCAAAATAAAAACAATACAATCATGCATTTTTCTTATTTTTTATTGGTATTATTATAAAATAAAACAGATATTTATACAAAAAAGCATGGATACTAAAAAGATTGCAAAATATGTAACATTAGCGTTCACTATTTTACTAGCTGATATCATTAAAGAACTTATTCTACATAAAATTGGATGGAGAAAAGATTTTTCACATCCCTATAAATCTACCCTCATTGGTATGGCTGTCACTGTCGCCATCTACTATCCAGTATTTACCTTGCTTGATCAGCTAATTGAAAAATTTGTAGAATTCTATCTTTCAAATACTAAGAAAACTACGGGGGGCGGATTTATTGGCTTAGCAATCGCCGTACTCATTGGTATATTTATATTGTTTGTACTTTATCTTAAACTCTGGTTCAAGAAATCTATATTTTAATGACCGGCAACAGAAGGTGCCCTTACCATATATGCACCTTCACGATTAATGACATAAAATAGCTATACGTCTAGACATTTAGATTCTATAAAGATTCGCTTTACAATAGGATGTTTTTCCATTACTCGTTTTTCTATACTATTAATGGTTCGAATCATTGCCCCAAATTCAGACTGTTTTACAAAGTGAACCTCCAGAGCCAAAAAAACCTCAGTAGGCCCCAAGACCATAGTTAGTGGAGTATCAACCCTTTCGACTAAGGCATTATCATTGGCGATCTCAAGCACATCATCCAATAGCTCGTCATCGGCGCTTTCACCTACAAGTAGCCCCTTGCTTTGGTACGCCAAAAGGATAGACATGGCTATCAATATTACTCCAATAATGATAGATGTTACTCCGTCCACAATTGGATTTTTGGTATACCAACTGATCGAAAGGCCGATAAAAGCTATGCCCAAACCAAATATGGCAGCCACATTTTCTAATAATACCGCAAATACACTTGGGTCCTTGCTGTGGTTCAGGGCTGCTATGAAATTTTTATTATTAGATTCTTTTTTAAGCTCTTTATATGATATATAAGTAGATATACCCTCCAACACTAGTGATATGGCCAAAATAATAAAATTGACAATTACGTTTTCGATGGGTTCTGGATGTTGAATATGTGTAATACCCTCGTAAATTGCCATTCCTCCCCCGATACCAAACAAGGAAACCGCAACTAATAAAGTCCAAAAATATATTTCTTTCCCATAACCAAAAGGATGTTTCTTATCGGCACCCCTCATGCTCAGATTATGACCTAAAATAAGAAATAAAGAATTGAGACTGTCTACAAGTGAGTGAATCGCTTCTGAAAGCATTGCAGAGCTTCCTGTATAAAATGCGGCTATGAATTTTGTAAGCGCTATACCCAAGTTGGCACCAAGTGCTGATAAAATAGATTTAAGAGAACTTCCTTTTGCCATTGATTAAGACATAAAATTGAACACACAAGATAGCAGAAAAAAACAGAATCAGCGAAAGCCTAGGATGATAATATTTAGATTAATATAGGAAGGGATAAGTTTTTACACCTATCCCCAATGTGATTAATGATGATGTACGCCACCATGACCATGTGCATGGCCGTGGTCTAACTCTTCGGCAGTTGCACTTCTAACAGACTCAACCTTTCCTTTAAAATTCAAAGATTTTCCAGCCAATTCATGATTCAAATCTACCTTCACATGATGAGTACTCACCTCAAGGATCTTAGCCTCAAAGGTATGCCCTTGGTTATCACGCAATGGTACTATATTACCAATTTTTACAATACTTAAATCGATTTCACCATCTACTTTAAAAACATCTGCAGGAAGATCTATAACGTCATCTAAAGAATGCTCGCCATATCCCTCTGATGGTTGCACAACAAAATCATACACATCACCAGCTTTAAGTCCTTGCAAATTTCTTTCGAAACCAGGAATCATTTGCCCTACACCAAAAAGAAACAATAATGGTTGGCCTTCCTGACTTTTATCTATCAACACTTGTGTGCCATTGTTATCAACATGGAGTTCGTAGCTTACCGAAACTACTTTGTGTTTGTCAATGATCATTTCTAACTTTTTATGGATTAAACTTTACTAAATGATAAAGGTCGTCTTTTCCATTGAAATATCCATACAATATTTCATTTTCATTTTCAATAATCACACTCATGCTTTTATATGCATTATTGACTTTTACATTTTCATAGCTTATAATCTTATCATATAATGATGATTCATTGTAGTTGTTTTCTGACTTGCTCAGATTATCTTGATTCAGAATACTCTTAAAATAAACGTCAGAGGTTTTCTTATAAGTATTCATTGAAGAGCTATTAAATACTGAAGGACTCCCCAAACCAATACCAGAACCTATCCAAACATTATTACCCATCCCAAAACTTGGACCGTAACCTGGATTGCTTACGGTATATAAACTTGTCTTAGAAGAACCCACTTGTAGAAGATACTCTTTATCATTGATACTACTTACCGCTACTCCAAGTCCTTCGGGATCAATATAATCCAAAAACTCCTCAGTATCACGAAGATAATCTCGCGTATCAGAACGATCTTCATAGTTGATTTCTGAAATCACTTCTCCAGTTTTGATATCAATAGTTTTGTCGGGGGTAATATTATAGTTTTTTGCAAGTGACATACTATCTAGATCAACAACTGATAGATTCATAATACTTGAACAATAGGTAACTCGAAACAACCTTTCATCTTTTATGTGCGAATTCCCAGCCTTGATATCATCATCGCTACACCTGTGTAAATGAAAATTGAGCTTATTATAATTACAGGTATTTTTTATAAAATCAATTTCAAACAAATGTGTCAATTTCTTTTGATCCACAGTTATCCTCATGAGATCTTTATTAAAATATATTTTCGCATAAAAGTTAGTATTCTGGATATTATCATTATGATTATACATTCTTCTTAAGATAATGTCTTTATCATCATCCATAAACACCTTGGCTAATTTTTCACAATGAGAAGGTAATCGCACGGCAGGCAAGGAATCAAAAATGGCTTTGTTACTCCTGATTACAAACTTATTCGTTAATACATCAACAAACAGAATTTTAAATTGCCCTTTTACATTTACGGTTTCAAGATATTTCTCACTTTTTGGCAAAACGATCTTAGGTGAAAACCTAGGTACCATTACATTGTCCTTGTCATATACAAGTCGAGAGAGTTCGTTTGTTCTAACGTCCAAAAAAAAGACATACATATAGTTCCTATCATAACCAATACCTATTGGATATGACCTCTTATCAAAGTCTTTAATCTTAAAGGTTCTTCCTGCTGTAATGTTCTTGTTTTTATCAAGAATTTTAATTTCAAACTTCGTCTTATAGTAAAAACACAAATAAATATTGCCGTTTTGATCAGTCTCAGAAATGACATTATCATATTTATAAGTATCCAAAGAGAATACTTTAGCATCTTCCTGAGCCGTTACCAAACTTAATAACAAAAACAATAATCCTATTACAATCGGCTTCTTCAATATATCTATTTTAAAACTTTATACTAGCCAGTGTAACCAAACAGCTTTTTGGCCTTAATACTTTCTCTAACCACATCAGGTACCATAGTCTCCCATTTATCATCATTGGTATGAATCAACTTCAATACCTGATCAGAGAAATAACCCAAATATTCGTGGTGCGCTCCATTGATGTCTTCCAATTTATCATTTACCAATAGATATTCGTATAAATCCACCAAATTATCAGGAAGAGAAACATCTCTAGTGGTTTGTAGTAGATTACTTCCAGGTGTCAATAATGGATAAATATACAACTTTACATTCCGACTAAACAATGTAGCAAAACTCTCCAAGATACCTCCTTTAAGGTCGGTATAATAAGTTTCATTGAAAATATCATATACATTGGGCATGCCAGCCACAATACCAATCTTATTTTTAGTAATATTAGACAGATATGCCACCAACTTATAATATTCTTGATAGTTGGAAACCATTACATTCATACCCATCGAACTTAGAATTTCCGCTCTTTCCAAAAAGTCCTTTTCATTAATACCGTCATCGGTAAGCAAATTCTTTAAGGTCAACTCGGCAAGCTGGACTACCGGCTGCCCATTATGCCTTACGTCAGCATCATCACAAAACTGTTGATATGAAGTCCTAAACATGTCTTCATTAGCCTTGGTAGGTGGCCTAAATCGTCCCCTAGTTACCAAAATGTTTTTCTTGTACAATACATCAGACGGTTGTTTCACTTCACCATTCTTGCCAAGTATCGTCGCATTTGAATAACCCGATTTCACCATATATAAGGCAATAAGCCTATTGTCAATATGTTTAAAATCAGGCCCTGTAAGTCTCAGCATATCTATTTTAATCCGTTCAGGATTCAAGCCATCAAAAAGCGAATCTGTAAACTTCGCAATATTTTTCTGCGCAAGATACATGCAGCCATATACCATATTAAGACCGATTATACCCACTACTTGCTGCTGTAGGCTCGTTTCGTGATCAAACAAGTTCACATGTATTACTAATTCATTCGGTTCTGATTTTGGGCTGAGCTGAAAACGCACCCCCATCCAGCCATGCCCTTGATTGGTCTTTTTAAAATTAAGCGTTACTACGGTGTTGGCAAACGCAAAAAACAAAGTGTTCTCCCCCCTCGATTCATCTAGTCTTTCTATAAGAAGTGAGTATTCTCTGTCAAGCATTTTCATGAGACGAGACTCACATACATATCGTCCATTTTCCTCCTTGCCATAGATCGCGTCACTGAAAATCATGTCATACGCTGACATTGTTTTTGCAATGGTGCCTGATGCGGCTCCAGCCTTAAAAAATAAAGCAGCAACTTCCTGCCCTGCACCAATCTCTGCAAATGTCCCATAAGTACGTGTGTCTAGATTAAAATCTAACGCCTTCTGTCGGGTTGCCCTTACTTCCTCCATGCCTATAATAATTCTCTGCCCTTAATTACCGAATAATTATTGATTTTTAAAAGGATTAACCCCTTTTTTAACAATGTAGTTCAGGAATTAACACAAATGTCCCAACTCCTTTAGCCATATCTAAATCCTTTGAAAAAATTATACATAAGAACAATTCTTCATATTCATTACAGTCTAATGCAACCTAAACATGAAAGAAATATAATTTATGTTTAAATATTGGAACAGCTTTTGTATTTTTATAATTCAGACAAGGTTATATAGCTGTCAACCATTATTTAATTCACATGTTCAAATTCATATTTACGACTTCCTTTTTTTTCATGTATATTCTGATATTCGGACAAGACAAGTTTGAATCTAAGTATCCAAATGGTAAACTAAGGGAACAGGGTAACTTAGAAAATGGCAAGCGCTCCGGCGAATGGAGGTTCTATTATGCTTCTGGTAAAATAAACGCAATTATGAATTACAGTAACGACCTTCCTAATGGCAAATGGACCCTTTATCATGAAAATGGGAGGATGGAGGCTGAAGAATTTTGGAAAAACGGCGTTCAGGACAGCATTCAAAAATATTACTTCGACAACGGACGCCTTCACAAAACAGGAAGTTTCAAAAATGGGCTCTATGATGGTACTTGGCTGTTTTATCACGAAAATGGACAACTAAGATCAGAGGGCGTATTTCTACTGGGCGAGCCTGAAGGTGAGTGGAAGAGCTATTCAGAAACAGGTCTACTTATAGAAATAGGCTCATATACACAAGGCAAAGAAAATAGCTATTTCAAATTCTACGACGACGTCACAGGTAACATATTCAAAGAAGGGGAGTTTAAAATGGGTGAAGCTGTGGGAATCTGGTATATTTATAACAGGAAAGGGGAGAAAAAAATAGCAAAAGAAAAACAAAGAGGTAGGGGATAATAGCAGGATTCAAAGCTTCATTAATCCACTTTCTAAAAGCTTTTTCTCATTGAACTCTATACACTTAGCCACAAGTTCATTATTAACAGCAAGCAATTTTAAACCATGTGCCTCTATATACTCCAATTCTCTGTCACAAGTCTTAGCGATGGCTACATCAATCACTTCAGCTATTTTCAATGCAGCTGCCTTAAACGGCTCCCATTCTTCTTGTACCTTTTCTATGTTGGCAATCAAAAAATTATCAGCTTTGCCAAACTCATGATTGGATTTGATATTAGGAGGAATTCCCCCATTTCTAATTACATCCAATGATCTGTCATGGAGCAAAATAGTCTCGCGTAATGGCTCCCTATTATCAAATTTACCAGACATAACCAGTTCACATAAGAAACATATTTTCTGAGATAGCATGCGATTACGACCAGCAACGTCTATCAAAATATTATCTATTGAAAGGGCTTTCACCAAAAGGGCTTTCTGCTCTTTCAGTTCTGCCTCTCTGTTCAATATTTCTAAGAGTTTACGTTCATATTCCTGATTGAGCGCAACCAATTGTTTCTTAGTATCTTCCTCTCTACGAATGAGCTCCTCTTGAGTGGCAGACAACTCCTCCATGCTTTGGCGCATCTCCTCTTCCTGCACTCGCATAAGCTCTTGGTTTTGTTGAGCATCATGCAAAAGTTTGCGCATTTGCACGCTTGTATTTGCTTGAACAATCACCGCAGCAATATTTTCACCGAGTTTTTCAACAAACCCTACTTGATAGGGCTCAAACTTCTTGAACCCTGCAATTTCAAGTACACCAACAACCTCTTTATCGGTCTTTAAAGGCACAATAAGTAACACATTGGGAGTGGCTTCCCCAAGACCTGATGTGATATGGGTATACTTATCTGGAATTTGAGTCAAAAGGGTTGTCTCAGCCTCTAAAACACATTGACCAAGCAGTCCCTCCCCTTTTTTTACGGTACTTTGAATGGATTTTTGACGGTTGTAGGCATAACAAGACTTAAGCTCAAGCTCATCGGCATTATTAAGTACAAATAATCCTCCTTGATTGGCCTCCAAATATTTTACTAAAGAACTGGTAATTTGTTTATATAATTCATCTTCCGATTTATTCTCCAACCTAAGAATCTCAACGAATTTAGCTAAGCCATTATTGACCCAATTTTGTTGTTTTTCAAGTTTACTAAGGCTATCAAATTTTTCTCGGAACTTCAATAAAGATGTCATCAATATCCCACCTTCTTGGGCGATGTCTATACTATAAGTTTCCTGAAAATTTCCTTTTGATAAATTCTCTACAAACTCGGCAGCAATATGGGATTGCCTTTCTAGCTTGTCTATTTTTTCTTGACATTCTGCCAAGACCTTTCTATTCCTACCCCACATATTCACTATTTTAAAAATTCTACACGTATTGCAACTTTTACAATACCATATATAAATTAAATAATAGTAAAATGCAGATTGTAAAAATGAAGCAACTACAGATATATAATTGCTTCGAGGTATTTTTATTAATTACATCTTCTTGAACCCAACCACGCTTACACCACAATTGCCGTCTTTAATTTTATAAGACATGTAGTAGATTCCCGTAGTTTTGCAGGTATAGGTAATTGTTGGATATACTTTATCTTTTAGCTTGTTTGACATCACCAGTTTTCTGGCAGAATCATAAACATTCACTTCGATATTTCCATCTCCAGTATTATTTCCAAGGCTGATCAAATAAGAGGTATTGGTCGTAAATACGTACGAGTATTCAACATCTTCAGATGCCTTTTCTATTTTGAAAGATTTCAAAAACATATAGTCTCCTAACTTGCCAGAACATTTCTTTACAAGATCCTCAGGGGGACATTGTGCCAGAATAGACAATAAGGAAAATATAGCTAACGAAACTATTAAAACTGATTTATGTATTCTCTTCATCTTATTTCTTAATTTAAATCACTTTAGATAAATGCCGTGCTTTAATCAGTTATTTTCTTTCTTATATTCGAAACAGACTCTCTAATCTTATCAACCGTTTCACGAGTAATGCTTATTGTCGTTTTGGAATTATCTTTTACAACTAACATGCCATTTTCTTCAACCATAGTAGGCTCGCCATAAACAGTTTCTATTTTTACCTCTTTAAATACTCCTCTGAGTGCTTCAAGATCTTTAGCTAGGCCCAAAGCATTTTGATCATTCTTATAAAAATCAAGGAGTATGATAATCTGATCTAATACAATCTTCTGCTCACCGATCTTTTCGTACAAAGCTTTGTCGTTCTTTTCTATGGCAACAAATGTTGTAAGATACATAGCCTCAATCCAACCACCAGTAAGCATGTAGGTACTAATATTACTCCTATTCTGCTCTTGTAGATAGTTGTTCATTTTTTCAAAATTACTTTGAGTAATGTTGAGCATTGAATCGAGATTGTTACTGTTGTCCGCAATCCTTTTAATCGTCTCAAACTCGAAAAATTGACCTACCTTCAACTCTTCAGAAAGCTTAATTACAATGTTTAAAAACGAAAGAGCATCCTCTTTGTGATTGTAGATATTGATATAACCTAAATCTGCACCATAAACACCTAGGTTGGCCGCTTTAAGATAGTTGGTATTGTACCTATCAATATTTCCAGTCTCATTAAGCATGTCAGAAAAATATTCAGCACCACTATTTTTAATGATAGCCGAAAGCTCTACAGGTGGCGGTATAGATTTTATCACTTGACCAGCAAGCTCAGAGGTTGCTGCGCTTATTTTGCCAGTAGAGTCTACCTTGGCAATATTACTGAACCCGTCTTTATCCTCGCCAGACGAACCGCAGCCACTTGACAATAGGAGCATTAAAATTGAACCTGAATATAGTACTAATCTCATATTTTATAGGGTATTAATTTCATGTTTATGAATGTCGAACAAATTAATTTTTATTTTTTCAAAAATTTCAACAATTTCTTAGTGATATCAAATGTCAACAATTTTCTCAATATATTAAAATATAAAACAACAAAAAGTGTTGTAGTCATGAACCAAATCATTAACAAATTGAACCAAAAAGTATCTATCTTTTTGTTAAGGAAATATTTATGAGGTGCATATAAGTGTGTCCTGAAATTTAACGGGTTACTTGGCTTCCTAGGATCTTGAAAAATGGGATCCATTACCTGAAGAAAACCACCATCATACTCCAAAATCTTGTTTTTTGCACTCTCCTTTTTTACCAAATCTGCGAGAGACTCATTGTAATAATCCATCTTTGTCTTTTCGTAAAGCTTCTGATGCACCTCATCACTATGATAATTATTAAGGATTTCATCCTTCTGTGTATTTGCCTGAAGATATTTGTTTACATTATATTTCTCAATAGCCTTTACCTTTTCTCTCCATTGGGAGAGCAGATTCTGATCAATCGCAGTCGGTTTGTTGACAACACAACTGATGTCTAATTTCAAATCAGGGATTTCTGATAAAATATGAATGATCTCGTGTTTAATAAGATGTAGATCTGCTGAAAGTTGTTTTTCATTACCATGCTTTGAAAGTATGGATCCACATTCATCAAGTTTGGAATACATCCTTGGCGCCCAATAAGAATCTATATAGTCAGCTTCACTCTCTGCCTTTTCTAATTCGTAAAAAACTTTTTCAAATTTATTGTCTTTAAACTGCTTCACAGCTAGACCTTCGAATGCCCAACGAGATACCATCATATCTGCAATCAAGGGGACTTTATCTTTTGAAGAAAGAGTTTTATTTAGTTTATCAAAAGAAAAGATGGCTCCACAAAGTACCATTTGAGGGATAAGCAATATAGGAATAAGGATGTAAATGGTAACAGCGGAGTTAAAAGTTGATGAAATAATCAAGCCTAACATATTCGCAGAACACGATATTGAGAATAAAATAAGCCAATAAGACACATCCATACCCTTAATACCCAAAATCAGATTGCCGACCACAACAAAAGAAATAGTCTGAATAGCTGACAATATAAACAGAATCACAACCTTAGAGCTTAGATAACTGAATCGGCTCAGATTTAAAAAAGATTCCCTTTTAAGTATTTTAGCATCTCTAATGATCTCTTCGGCACTCACTGTCAACCCCATAAATAAAGCTACAATGATTGCCATAAAAATGAATGCTGGGATGTTTTCATTTTGCTCATAGTGGTAGGTACCTTTGGGGTCTTCTACATATCTAATGATAAAAGACAATAAAAAGCCCAAAAGCGGTGCCTCCAATAAATTTATAAGCATATACTGTGTATTACTTACTTTCGACAGTATATCTCTTTTGATAAAAACCATAAACTGCGCAATCCTTGAAGGACGATTAAGCGTCTTGGGGGGAGCTTCATTTATTTTTTCGTTTTTATCCAGTTTGATATTGGCAGAAAAATAATTATTCCAAAGCTTTGGAGATACTTTTCTGGTCTCGGTAAGGTTACCATATTCATCAACTACCTTCGCATCTATGGTATTAAAAACTTGTTCAGGATTTACATTACCACAATGTGCACATTGACCCTCATCTGCATTGATCTGATTGCTTAGCTTCTTGAAATAAGTAACGGCATTTACAGGATTACCATAATAAATTTGATACCCGCCAACGTCCAAGATCACGACCTTGTCAAACATCTTATAAATGTCCGAAGAAGGCTGATGGATCACCACAAATATAAGTTTACCCTTGAGGGTAAGCTCCTTGAGCAAGTCAATTACATTTTCAGAATCCCTCGATGACAAGCCAGAGGTTGGTTCGTCTAGAAACAAGATTACAGGCTCTCTGATCAGCTCTAAGGCAATATTTAATCTCTTTCTTTGCCCCCCACTTATCTTCTTATTGAGTACGTTCCCAACTTTAATATCTCTAATTTCATATAGACCAAGGCTTTTCAAGGTCTTTACTACTGCCTTTTCTATCTCTTCTTCATTATAATCTTTAAAACACAGTTTCGCGTTGTAGTAAAGATTCTGAAACACGGTAAGTTCTTCAAAAAGAATGTCATCCTGGGCTACGTATCCTATTACGCCTTCAATCTTATCCTTTTCTTCATTTATATCAATACCATTAACGGTAATAGATCCTTCCGAGGGGCTTTCTAGCCCAGCAAGTACATTGAGTAAGGTCGTTTTTCCAGCACCACTGCCACCCATTATGGCAATAAGTTTTCCTGCCCCCTCATTTAAATTAATATTTTGCAAGCCAACGGCTCCATTCGGAAATTTGTACCCAAGTTTATCAGCTTCAAATGAAAGTTTAGGAATATCTTGACTAGACAAAAAATGGGCGTGAATATCACTATAATATATGGGTTCTCCGTGGGACAATTTCAGTGTAGAACCATACGCAAACAAACTGATTTGTGTTTTGTTTACAGGTAGGCCGTTCAATGAAAGTGTGCTATTCCCAGAATACCTCAAGAAATACATATCTTCAGAGGGTACACGGAGCAGTGCTATAGGCTGATCAATGTCATTTTCAATAACTTTAGCACCATCAGGTACCTTTTCTAATCCCTCTCCAACAAGTAAAAAGTTGGGGAATGATAAGAACTGGCTAAAGTCACTTTCTTGACAGAAATTTTCAATATCGATGAATTCCTCCTGACTGATATTAAAAACATCAGACACGGTATGAACAATCTCTTTTCGTTGGTTACCCTCTTCAGAAGATATTTTCTCTCCTATAAGCTCAAAAAGCCTTATGAGCACAATAATCTTTTGTTTTTGGGCTAGGGTTTTATTGATTTTTTTACAAATAGAAAGCGTTTTAACAGAATCTTTTACAGAAGTGAGTTTCTTTTTTTTCTCTTCACCACCATCTTGGGATCCGTCGGAAATAAAACTTTCAAACAGTGCATAATACTCGGCCACCATCTCTGGGTTAAGCTGCTGTTTGAGAAAGCGCTCCACAAACAACCTCTCATTATCGCTTACAGCATCATCCTGCTTCGCGATAATGGCAAATAGTTGCATTAGGGCCTTTAAGATTTCCTCGCTCATTTATTTGTAGTTTAAAAAAATTATTATTCCGCAGCTTTCTAACAAGCCTTGATCTCAAAAGGTACTTCTACTAGTTCAGAGAATTCCTCACCAGCCTCTTGCATATCTTCATCATCCTCTTGGTGGTACCAACTGATTTTTACATCATTCCCTTTTTCCTTGATTTTCTCTAACCTGTTCAATATATCCAAAATCAATTTTGAGGACGCAGTATTGAAATAGTCTAATTTGATTTCAAAGTTCATTTTTCCTCCAGTATAGGCA
>CAMFLX010000150.1 GCA_945957555.1 uncultured Cytophagales bacterium | reverse complement strand
ACCGCCCACAGTGCGTCGGCTCATAAACAATTCCTTATCCCGAATTCAGGTTAATGTAATATTGGCAAGCACAGACAGACAGCCTTCTGGTTAAAAATGAATGAGTTTTCCCATAAAATCGATTCCCACAAAAAATACGGCAAAACTTGGCATCCTTGAGATTTGGAATTAATTTTAAAATACGATCACCATCATTGGAATATGCAAACACTGGGACTTATTGGAGGCATTAGTTGGGTTTCTACATTAGACTATTACAAATTTATCAATCAGGGTATCAACGATCGCTTGGGAGGACTCAACTTTTCGGAATGTATCATCTATTCTTTCAATTTTGCTGACATCAAAAAAAACAATGACAGCAACGATTGGGAGAAGACATTCCAAATGGTGGTGAAGGCATGCAATCATTTGAAATCTTGTGGCGCCACAGGGATTGTATTTTGTGCCAATACGATGCACTTTCTTGCAGATAGAGTGGAGAAGGAAGTCGGACTGCCTATCATTCATATTGCCACGGCTACTGCCATAGAAATAGAAAAAGCAGCGCTCGGAAAGGTTGGTCTACTGGGTACTAAATTCACTATGGAACTTGATTTTTTCAAATCAAAACTTCTAGACAGGGGGATAGAAACCGTGGTTCCTAACGAGGAAGACAGGGCGTTTATTCATCAATCTATTTTTGACGAATTGGGGAAAGGTATTGTTACTCCAGCCATAAAAGAGCGTTATTTAGCGATCATAAAAGACTTGATCAATAATGGCGCAGAGGGAATCATATTGGGTTGTACGGAAATCCCCTTGGTTATTCAACCCTCTGATGTTACTATACCAGTTTTTGACACTTTACTGATCCACTCTAATGCGGCGGTTGAGTTTTCATTAAATGGATAAAGACGTCCCTATTAAATCTCAACAATAGAAAACTGAAATTTAAAATAAACCTTAACGACGCACTCCCAAATGAAAAACATACCTATAAGACAGCTTCCCAATGGCCCAAAAGAGCCCAAACTTACAGAGAGATTTAGCATCCGAAGTGTACAAGACTTAATGAAAGGACAGGATATGGTACAAGAGCTACACCGACATGATTTCTTTTATATATTAGCTCTGAAAAAGGGTTCTGGTTCTCACGAGGTAGACTTTAAGCCTTATGAGGTTTGTGACCATTGTGTGTTTTTTATGCGTCCGGGTCAGGTACACAAGCTCGATCTCAAAGCAGGAAGTACTGGCTACTTGTTACAGTTCTACGATGGATATTGCCTTCGTAGTGATGCAGATGAACCTAATATGTTGTTCAAAAGGGCAAGCAATACCAACTTCTACCAATGCGACTCGCAACGATTTGGCAAGTTGAATGCGACATTAAACTATATTTATCAGGAATTCACCAACAAGGAATTAAAATATGAAGAGGTCATACTTTCCCAATTAGGCATATTCTTTATTGAACTCCTTCGCCAAAGCAAACAAAAGCTTTCTATTGAGGTGAATCCTCTATACCCTCAAGAACGCTTAGAAGACTTTTTAATATTTTTAGCGGAGCACTATGCTACAGAAAAGAAAGTCTCTGACTATGCTGATATGCTGAGTATTTCTACTTTCCAGCTCAACACCATTACCAAAACATTGCTCGGCAAGAAATGCTCTGAGGTCATCAATGATCATATTATTTTGGAAGCCAAGAGATATCTGCTTGGCTCCTCAAATCAAGTAAGTCAAATCGCTGACCACTTGGGCTATGCAGATGTTTCTTATTTTATCAGGTTTTTCAAAAAACACACGGGCTATACGCCAGAGGCATTCAGAAATAATTCCAGATAAGTCCTATCAAACTTCATTTTTGTCCTATCCTGCAGGCGTGTCCATAGGCTATCTTTGTGATATCATCAAAAAGGAATTTTTATGAAAACTAAAATGAAATTAATCGCTTCTTTAAAGATCTGGGTGGTTATCTACCCATCCATTACCTTATTCTTGTACTTGTTTGGGGAGACTTTGTCGGCGCTTCCTATATATCAAAGGACCTTCATTCTTACCTTGTCCTTGGTACCTTGGATGGTATTTATCGGTGTACCTTTTGTGGATTCGATCATTCGTTGGGTTTCTCCTCAAACAGAGCAGAAATAGTGTATTGATTCAAAGGCTTTAAGACCTCACCTTTAATTTGGCAGAAGAAAAAAGGAGGATTAAATGAGAGTGAGAATTAAAGTTTTCAGAAGCCTCTTTATAGAAATTGATATGAGTAAAGAACATTAAACAAATGAATATGCATCAGAAATGGGATGAAAGGTATAGTGATCCGGAATTTGCCTATGGCAAGGATCCTAATGTGTTTTTCAAGGAATGGCTACCAAAGTTTGAACCAGGGGCTATATTGATGCCTGCGGATGGTGAAGGACGTAATGGGGTATATGCCGCTCAACTTGGTTGGAAGGTGACTTCGTTTGATCTTAGCACCGAAGGCAAGTCCAAAGCCTTGCTACTCGCTCAGGAATATGGTATTACGATAGACTATATAGTGGGTGATTTTGAACAGATCAATTTCGAGAAGGAAGCTTTTGATGCGATTGGCCTAGTATATGCACACTTTTCTGCAGAGATGAAGCCCATCTTCCATAAGAAATTGGATATTTATCTGAAGTCTGGGGGGATCATTATTCTAGAAGCTTTCAGTAAAAGGCAAATTGACTTCAAAAAACAAAACCCTAGGGTAGGCGGCCCCGACGATATTGACATGTTGTACTCAACAGACGAAATCAGGGCCGATTTTAACAACTATGAAATAATCGTTTTAGAAGAAATAGAGCTTGTGCTAGAGGAAGGGAAATATCACAATGGGGTCGGCTCGGTGATTAGGTTTGTAGGAAGGAAGAAGTAATGTTTGAGGCCTAAAGCTTAACGCTAAAAGCGAATAGAAAATAAAGTACTAATCTTGGTATAAACCAAGATTAGTTTGCTGTAGGCATCTGACCTTTGCAAGAAAAACAATATGACACATGATTGGCTTGACAGATCAGAATACCCGTTTACGTCAAACTTCTTTGCCGTAAACGGACATCAGTTGCACTACATAGATGAGGGTATTGGCGAGGTGATACTGTTTGTACACGGTACGCCCTCTTGGAGTTTCGACTATCGCAATATCATCAAGACATTGAGCAAGTCTTTTCGCTGTATAGCTGTTGATCACATTGGTTTCGGTTTGTCAGACAAGCCAGAGCATTACGATTATTCGACCATTAACCACAGTAGGACATTGGCAAAGTTTATCGCAGAAAAACAGTTGTCAAACTTTACTCTCGTGGTGCATGACTTCGGCGGACCTATTGGCTTGAATTTCGCTATCCAGCATCCAGAAATGGTTAAAAGTTTGGTCATGCTCAACTCTTGGCTCTGGAGCAGCAAAACGGATCCAGATTATATCAAGTTTAGTCGCATATTGCGAAGCCCCCTCCTACCCTTTCTCTATAGATATCTTAACTTTTCGCCAAAATTCATTTTACCTAGGTCTTTTGGGGATTATAAATTATCAACCAAAACGCTCCTACAGTATACCAAGCCATTTGCTAATAAAAAAGAAAGAAATGGGGCTCTTGCATTTGCCAAATCCTTACTCAATGACCAAGATTGGTTTGAGGAGCTTTGGAATCAAAGAAATTCCATCTCATCCAAACCCGTCTTATTTATATGGGGCCTTAAAGATCCAGTGATCAAGCCCCATTATCTTCACAAGTTTAAATCCGGTTTTGAGAATGCACAGGTTATAGAGCTCAAAACCTGTGGGCATTTTCCACAGGAAGAGGAACCTCAAAAAGTATCTGAGGCGATCAAGGATTTTGTCAATGGGTAAAATCGCCCACAGGAGCCAAACATTCATGTTGTTGTTGTTTTCGGAGCAAAGCATATGGATTTCAGAACAAACCGCGTCGATTTCAGAGCAAACCGCATCAATTTCAGAACAAACCGCATCGATTTCAGAGAAAAGCAAGACGATTTCGGAGCAAAGCATATCGATTTCAGAGAAAAGCAAGACGATTTCAGGACAAAGCATGTCGATTTCAGACTAAAGCACATCGATTTCAGACTAAACCACATCGATTTCAGACTAAAGCATATCGATTTCAGAACAAACCGCGTCGATTTCAGAGCAAAGCAAGACGATTTCGGAGCAAAGCATGTCGATTTCAGAGAAAAGCACATCGATTTCAGACTAAAGCATATCGATTTCAGAACAAAGCACACCGATTTCAGGGGAGTGTAAGGGAAGTATAAGGGAGTATAAAACGATGGATATCTACCAAAACAGCGCCAGTATTGCTTCCGCGCTCGAATTATAAGCCCCTATTTTCGGAAAAAAGGAAGCGATAAATCTATATCTCTTTCCTTGAAGACCCATACCTACACTGTAGGTGGTATAAAATCCATATTTAGTAAAGGCTAAACTGCCCAATATTTTCCTGTACCGAAACAAAGCGGAAGCATTTACATGCGCAAGCCTTGGTATAGATTGTTTGTCTTTATAGTTATCGCTATCTGCAAACTTTGGGTTTGCATACTTTACATATTTAACGACCCCAATACTGGCCATAAACGATGCACTATATTTAGTATCCACTTTCTTTGGGATCGTATAACCTGCTGTCAAACGATGTTCGAATCTATGATTATAATAACTGGTTTCGGTCAAGCTCCTCCCTATTTGCTCTGACATAAAAGTAGTATATGAAATAGTACTCCACTCGTAATGCCGCTCTAAAACATATCCTAGAGAATATGCAAACCGATACATCAAAGTAAAATTCAGTGTATTGTACTTGGCACCTAATTGGGTGTTGAAATGATGCTCTTGAGCTACTTGGTGCTTATAGTACATTGAATCTAATTCTTCTCTTAGGGTATCAAACACCACCATGGTCGATTTTCCAAAACCTGAAATATATTCGCACTGTTCGTTAGTAAGCCCAACACCTAGCGAAGGGGAAAAGGTCGAACTCTCCCGTCCCTTTTTTCTTTTCAAATTGTATTTTAGGCCAAATACCACCCCAAACTCTTTATCAACATTTTTAATCGGTCTAGCCTGCTTCAATATCTTGTGATCAAAGTACTCTATTTGCGATTTGTAGTCCTCCCTTTGATACACCCTTGCTTGATCTGTCATTAATAAATAAGCTCCGTATGCCAGGCCATGATTATTTGAGAAATTATCATACGAAAAATGATACGATTTATTCAGATAAATAGAGGAGTGATTTTGGTTATATGCAGCTATACACCTATGCATATCTTTATTACCTACAAATGAAGAATTTAGAAGTAATGGTACCTGAAATATATTGGAAAAAGGGACTTGAGACGGTAGCTTGGAGGCCATTAAAATCAATAAAAAAATAAATTTATCGGAGGTTTGTTTCATTTATATAAATTTAAAAGCAATACTGTTAACTTTATCTCTACACTACTGGTAATAATTTAGGTATGGAACTTAGCCCCAAAAACCTAAACCTGTAATTATTTAGTATTAAATTCATATCATATTTTCTTATGTTTATCTATCTTATGTAAAATTAAAAATAAAACAACTAAGTCACATGAATTCCCACAAAATGATCGTCCCTATTTTTGGAATCACTTTTCTGTGCTATTCTTGCAAGTTTGCGTACTCCGACAATGAGTTGTCAAAGCCCGGTGATAACAACATCTACTCTTTGCTAACTGGGAGCAACCCTGAAAAAGGAAAGACTAGGAAACTTTCTGCCGACTCTGGCATAAGTGGCATAGGAGGTAAAGACACATTGGGATATAATGTTGTGTATACGTTCGCAAATATTTCTCTCTACGTATCATGGTTATATGCTGCACTGCAAAATATTTATACTTTTACTGCCCGAAACAATCAATATATCCCCAACAACCAATTCGTTACGGTTAATTTTGCTTACGCAGATAGGTACTTTAATGCACATCAAACCCAATATACCGATACCGCCTTGTTGGATGTCAATAACAAACAAGCTCCATCCATACTAAGAGAAGAACACAATGGTATTGGCACGGGCTATACTTTGGAAATCACCAACGGTAGCTATATCGGTCGATTAGACAAGAGAAATAAATACCAAATTGTATCAATTTCTAATGACTGCTTAAGGCTGAGGTATCATTACAGCGACGATCCCAATTCGGATCCTAAAGATGACCCAGCGGCATGGTACAGTACTTATGTAATTGTTAAATAGTAGCAAGAAAAAATATGATAAATATCGAAATAAAAGTCCCACTTGTTTTCGTAGCACTATTGCTTTTGACCACTTGCAAAAAACAGCCAGTTGAACCGATCGCAAATCCCGACTTTTTGATCTTTCCACTAGGTCGCTCCTTTCTGAGTCACAATACAGTTGCCATAAAAACAAATGACAAAGTATACAGCAACAACTTCATATTCGACAGTTGTGGAGGTTATTGGCTAAAACTCCCCACCTCAGAGCTATCTGATAACGAAAAGATTAAAATCACCTTTACGAGAAAGAATGGAACATTGGATTTATTCTCTGAGGCCATAGCCTCCAAATACGACTGGACACGACCCTCTTATTATATTGATTCTGACAACGAAAACATTGTTTTGAAAGCAATTGAGCTTACTAAAGGGTTGTCAACAAATGTAGACAAGGCCAAAGCTATTCAACAATTCATGGTAAATAATGTAGTAAAGAACGACTACAGGGATTCCTTCTTGGACAAGGCATCTAGAACTTATGACATAAGATATGGTACTTGTATGAATTTCTCAAGGTTATACGTAGCACTCTGCCGAGCCGTCAAAATTCCTTCCCGCACAGTTTGGGGTGTTGTGTACGGGTATAACAATGATTCCATTTATGACTATCATCATCAATGGGCTGAAATTCTTGACGAATCTGGCCAATGGCATCCCTGTGACTTTACCTATACCCACAATTTCGACTTGAATGACATCAGATATCTAGACCTTATCTATGCTGCTGAAGAAAACACAATGATCAAAAATCGCGATCAAGAGTCTTCTCTAGTAATGTTTGAATATTTAAAATACTTCAACGATTATCCGGTGACACTCACCGCTAGACTAGGCTTTCAGTTGCAAAACGATCAGCGCCCTGACTCGATGGTCGTAGAGTATTTATATCAGTATAAAAGATGAGATATACACTCCTGAGACAGTGGAACACCACACAGCAATTGGTATACTCAATACTTTTGTTTAGTTTTAAAACTTGGAATTTTTGATCTTCACAGAATGAAAAAAATCTTAGTAGCTACGCTTTCTTTTGTCTTTATCACCAATGTATTTACCCAAACAGTGGAAGAACTCTATGAAGCCAAGGATTATCAAGGGCTTGCCTGGCTCGAAGGCAAAGTAGCAAAACCCTCCATTACGGGCTCTCAAGCGTATATGTTTGCTTTTGCATTTTTCCAAACAGAAAACGATAGCAAGGCTGTAGAATACTTTGATGCGGCGATCAAGAAAGGCTACGACAGCGTGTATGTACATTTTTACAAAAGCGTATGTTTACGTTATCTCAAGAAGTTTACAGAAGCGCATAACGAAATCGACTATTGCATTCAAATCAAACCCTCGCAACCCAAGTTCCTTAACGAAAAAGGCTTGATCTTTTTAGCCCAAACACAGTACGACCAGGCCATAGCAGTGTTTGAAAAGGTAAAACAAGTATCGTCCAACTTTTATGAACCTTACTATTGGATCGCCTATACATATTCACAAAAGAAAGACGACAAAAATGCGCTCGCTGCTTACTATGCTGCCAAAGAACGCATCATTCCTCAAAACAGATACCACTTGTTAAGCCTTACTGGTATTGGTCAATTGGAGTATAGTTTCACCAAAGATTATCAGAAATCTATTAATGCTTATAATGATGCGCTACAACTCAGTGCTCAAAACTATGAACTGTACTTTGGACTCATCAAATCTTACAATGCTCTTAAAGACAGCACTAAAGCCGACAGCCTCTTTGCACTCGTAAAGACCGCTTTTGATAATGGTGAACTTCCAAAAGAAGAATTGAAAGCACAAAACATTGTTATTGCTGAGTTTACCTCCAAAGGACAAAATGTAGTGATCAGGAAATCCTTGCTAAGTCCCAAAAACAAACAAGACCTACTATTCAAGATCTTCTTGATGGATAAAACTGGAGATCTAATCGAACGCAAGTTTGAGGTACTGCAAAGCTCAGAAGCCGGTACTGCACCAAGGTTTCAGTTGATAGAGCAAGACAAAACTGGAAAAGAGACACCAACGCCTTATAGCTGGACGAATGATAAAATCTCTGTAAATACTTTAGAACAAACAATTCGATTGATCTTAGAAGGACCTGCAAAGGCTAAACCTTCTAAGAAAGCAAGCAAATAATCGGCTAAAACCCAATCAAATCTGATACTACTTTGGTAATGGTTTTAGTCTTTTTATCTATGCTCACTGCTATTGAGTGCTTTTGATCTTTAATTTCAAAATCCCAATAGCTATTTTGCTTTGCCAATTGATTCAAAAAGGCCTTATTGTTGGCGTTTTGTGTAGTCAATGCTTTCACATAAAAGACAGGATAGGTACCTGATTTAAACAACTCCACTTTATAAAGTTCTAGTTTCTCAGCAGCCAACACAGACTTAACAGGGTGCTCCCAATGTGCAATATCACTAATTACCTTATCGGGTTTGCCTGCCACCAAAAACAAGGCTAGTTTATGATTGCTCTCTTTGAAGCCAATCTTATAAGTTTTTGGGGGATCAGAGGTCTTCACTGTAAAATAATCAGTCAATACCTCGCCTAACACAAAACCATCGCTATTCTCAAGTCTTAAACTTTGTGCAATATCCACAGCTTCCTCTTTACCATTTCTGTTGACTACAAAACAGCGTCCGTCCATATCATCGATCAATACAAAATAGTTATTGTTAAGCCATTGGAATTGATCTGCCCTATTCCCATAAATGTAGATATCCTGTGCTGAATAATCATTTTTCCTCACAATGAAATAATAGGACAAGCTTGTATTAATAACGTAAGTGAGTTTATAGGCCCCATCAGGAGATATTTTAGCACCCACAAAACTCTCCTCTGTTTCGTAGTATTTTAATATGGCCGACTCCAGTTTATCTTGTTGATAATCTTTTTTAGAATATACGATCTTATAAGTACCTTCAGAATTTTCATATTTGTAAAGTTCCCCTTCAAAATCATTAAACACCATAATTTCAGAGCTTTCAAAAAAACTGGTGATCTCAATCCCTAAGTTACTTTCAGCATAAGCGCCTCCCCCATTGATCCCAGCCCTCACAAAATGCTGGTTAATGTCAGGATGCTGGTCCAAAAAATTATATAACTCTTCTGTCTCATTGATACCCTCTATTATTGTCTTTAACACAGTCTTTGGCATCAGTGCATTATGAGGTCTTTGTTTAATCGCCACCAATGCCAATACATTATTAGCATTGCATTGGAACACCACAGATAGGTATTTGGAGGTGTAAAACAAATTGGTTGTACCAGCGGTGAGCTTACTTTCAGTACACACTTTACCTAGAACTGATTTTATTTGATCCAAAGAAACACCCATCATAAGCCCTTCAAAAACCTCCCCTTTATAGCGTTTTGTAACAATGACGACTTCATCCACCAATTGTAAACCTTTGTAAAAATGCACATCATTGAAAGATTGGGGTGCCATCAGTAAAGATTGGATCTCCGAGTGAATTTTTTTATTTGAAAAATCAGAATAGATGGGCGTCGTGAGACCAGCTTCAGTTCTTGCAATTGGCTTAAGCTTAGGTGCCGAAATCAGATCAGTCGAACAAACCAAAAAAATCCAGCAAATCAAAGTTTTAAAATTATTAATCATATCAAGGGAGTTTACTCTTTGAAAAGGTCAGCAATTTATTCTATTCATATAGATTTCCAAAACAATATATCGTTTACAAATCATTATATTTGGTCACACAATTTTCACCGGAACATCTTAACAACACCATTAACCAGTAAGAAAAACATATCTCAATAAATATGCAAAAACACTACTCAACGGAATGGCTCCTTAAAAACTATAATTCAGGAGAAAAACTCAAGTGCCTGTATTTTTGGGGCCATACCAACAAAACTAAAGAACCCGTCGGGAAATTCTTCTTTTCTCAGTGGTACGAATCACCGTTCACTGTTGACAAAATAGTTTATAAAACAGCCGAACATTGGATGATGGCTCAAAAAGCATTGCTATTTCATGATTTATCCGTTTTTGAGCAAATAATACAAAGCTCAAAACCTGGAGATGCCAAGGCACTAGGGAGAAAAGTTAAAGACTTTAACGATGAACTGTGGAATGAGCATAGGTATGCAATAGTAGTACAGGGTAATATTCATAAGTTTGGGCAGAATCCTATATTGGGAACCTATTTACAACAAACAGGTGAGCAGGTATTAGTCGAAGCGAGTCCTGTCGATGCTATTTGGGGTATAGGACTTGCACAGGACAGTGCCCACGTACATGACATCACCAAATGGCGTGGACTCAACCTACTAGGCTTTGCACTCATGGAAGCACGAGACTACCTCAGGGACAATACATATCATCCGAGATAGACAAACCCATCCTAGTTAACCCCATTCACAAGGTTTCAAAAAAAGTAACGAAGAATCCGAGTCCGACCTATGGTAATTTCAACAATCCCAAACATGAAATGAATAATTGTTTAGTCTGGGTTATTACAATCTGCGATAATTACGGAGTGCTAGTCTCGGGAATCCACAAAAATTACCACTTGAACCAAAGTGTCAGCATTGCAAACATAAACAATATGACACCAATAAATGCATACAATAGTAATGCAAAATTAAAATGATAATCGTGGTACTTTACCGCATACAATTGAGACCATATCAACAAGCTAGCCATCAAGACACCAAACAGATACATTGTCTTCCCTACCCTCATCACCAATTAGTTTAAAATCTTTCACTAAAAATACAAACAAATCCCCAAAAGGTAACTTCTGATTGCAACAAAATTTTTTGAGGCTATTATATATTTCCATTCCAGATAAGACATAGCGCACCTAGCCGAAAAGCATCTTATAGGTTACCTGATGATGATACCATTTGAATTACTGATGGGAATTCCAGTTTATCTTATATTTTTGTGAAAAATATTATTGAATGTACAAAATACTTACCGTGGTGGGCACAAGGCCCAATATTATCAAAATAACTCAATTCCACAAAGTCATAGCAGGATTCCCCAATCTCAAGAATTATCTCGTGCATACAGGCCAACACTTTAGTGCTAACATGAACGATCTTTTCTTTGAAGAGCTTTCGCTCCCACTTCCAGACTTTTCATTTGACATAGATCGCTCTAGTGTAATCGCACAGTTGACAGATATTATGAGAGGTCTAGAGAAAGTAGTCAATGATATCAAGCCAGACATCATGCTCGTAGTGGGCGATGTAAACTCTACACTAGCAGCAGCACTTGTTGCTAATAAAATGAATATTAAACTAGCACACATAGAAAGTGGACTCAGAAGTTTTGACAAAACTATGCCAGAGGAGCATAATAGAAATGTCACTGACTCATTAAGTGACTATTTCTTTGTGACTGAACAAAGCGGCTACGAAAATTTGGTCCAAGAAGGGAAACTTAAAGAAAATCTTTTCTTTGTAGGTAATACCATGATCGACACCTTGGTTGGCTATGATCAAGAAATCAAAAACTCAAAGATACTCTCCAACCTCAAACTTTCTTCGAAAGAATATTGCCTCATGACTATGCACAGGCCTGGCAATGTGGACGAGGAAGAGGGCTTGGTAAAACTCATCAACTTGATTAAATCGCTCACTGCACAGATCAAAGTGGTATTCCCTATTCATCCTCGCACACTCAACAACATCAAGAAATTCAATCTATTCGAGAAGATCTCGGACAACAAAAACTTGATCATCACAGAACCCGCAGGCTATCTGGATTTCCAAAATCTGATCGCCAATTCCAAATATGTGATCACGGACAGTGGTGGCATACAAGAAGAAACTACATTTGGCCAAATCCCATGCATTACGCTGAGACCAAATACAGAAAGACCTGTGACTTGTACTATTGGCAGCAATACGCTTTGCGATTTTGAACAAGGTCAAATTTTTGAGCTGATCCGGCAAATTAATGAAGGGACTTACAAAAAAGGTGAAATCCCTAAACTTTGGGACGGCAAAGCTACTGAGCGTATTTTTAAGTACTTGAACGAAAAGATCTTGAAATAATAAAAACTTTTTGAGGTCATTGATTATTACTACTCAAAAAGTATCACAAAAAATGAGTTTTAAGGACCGAAGTAGTTCTTAAAAGACATAAAGAAATATTTTTAGCTCAAATATTTCTTTTATTTTAAAAAGATTCTAATATATTTGCGAACCAAAAATTGAAAGGAGGACTGTTATGTATTGGACACTCGAATTGGCCTCGTATCTTGAAGATGCGCCATGGCCTGCAACTAAAGATGAGCTCATAGATTTTGCGCTACGTTCGGGAGCACCAGAAGAAGTGGTGGAAAACCTTCAGGATCTCGAAGATGACGGTCAACCGTATGAAAACATTGAAGAGATTTGGCCGGATTATCCAAGCAAAGACGACTTCTTCTTTAACGAAGACGAATACTAGAAATCAAGATAGCCCGAAACAATCGGGCTTTTTTTTTATTTATATTAAAAATTAAAAAATGATTTTTTTTGATTAAAAAATATGATTTAAA
>CAMFLX010000149.1 GCA_945957555.1 uncultured Cytophagales bacterium | reverse complement strand
TGTTTGTAGCAGAAGAATGCAATCCCAATCACTAGCCCCATGGGGGCGGGCTGTAATGTTATTAGTCATTAGTCAGGGAGTTGTTGTGAATGTGGAATAACAGGTCACCACTACGTGGTTTATGTTCATTGTTGCCGTGTCGTTTCTACAAACAGGACGCCCTTACAGGGCTGAGATGAGTCATGGATAGCTCCATGGGAGCGATCTGTTTGTAGCAGAAGAATGCAATCCCAATCACTAGCCCCATGGGGGCGGGCTGTATTTTACTATTGGGGTTCATTCAATCCATTCGAACAAGTACTTCTCGTTATATTCGATTTCGTATTTTTTTAACATGTCTAGGTATTCCTCTTTAAAGGTCATCTTTTTATGGTGCTCTTCTTGATGAGCAATATACTTGATCACTTTATCGATTTGGCCTTTTGAATAGGAAAATGCCCCAAATCCATCTTGCCAGTTAAATTTTCCATTTACCCATTGCGAGTCTGTGATGAATTTAGAGGATCCTGCTTTTACATCCCTAACCAAGTCGGAAATACTGATGTTTGGCTTTAGTCCTACCAACAAATGTACATGATCAGGCATGGCAAAGACCGAGAGCATTTTCTGTTCTCTATGATGAACGATACCTGTGATGTATTTGTGCAACTCTTCCCTGTGGTGTTTTGATATTTGGTTTTGGCGACCTTTTACCGCAAAGACAATTTGAATATAGATTTGAGAATATGTATTTGGCATATTTAGAAGTTTTACGATTGAAGATAAATACATTAAGTATGATTAGCAAAAGATAATTGTTGGGGAATTGACTACGTGGGGATAAACTACAGATAAACATCATTGTGCAGGTCACCACTACGTGGTTTACGTTCATGGTTACCGTGTCGTTTCTACAAACAGGACGCCCTTACAGGGCTGAGATGAGCCATGGTTTGTGCTTGTTTTGCACAGAAACGTGGCGGTAGAGGAATGCCTCGATCTAACGCGCTCCCGCTGTGTGGAGTGTGAGCAACATACACTCTTGAATTAATGCCCCACTCTAACCCAATCAAAATCCGCATAGCCAGAGTCGTTGATTTGTCGCGTTCTTGTGGCATATATCCCGATCTTGGCACCGATCCATTTGCCAGGGCGAGCCTTGAACGAGTAGGGGAGCTCTTGGAAGTGTTGCCCGTCGGTGCTGTAGGCAAAGGTACACATCGCATCTTTCTTGACTTGAATTCTCATGTATATACTTCCGTTTGCTACGCTGTCAATAAAGCTTTCCTTCTCAGGATTCCCTTTGTCTGCGTCCAAGCATTCTCCATAACCTATTATGCTCCCTTTAGCAGTACTTTTGAGGAAAAGGGTGGCGTAAGAAAGCCCCATGATGGCGATACCCACTTTTTCGTTTTTAAGGTTTGCATTGGGTCTAAACTTTAGCACCGTAGTAACGGTGAAGGTATCTGCAGGAAACTTTTGGGAGAGTACATTGGGGGCAGACCAAAGGTTCGAGTTACTGTCTACTAAATCGGTATAGAGTCTCAAGCTCCCTGAGGCGACGTTCATAAAAGACCAAGTTGCTTTAGTGTTGGCCGACCACTGCCACTGTAGACCTAAGCGATTGTTATTAAACTCGTCTGATTCGGCAGGGTTTGTAATAGCGTAGTTCTTGCCAACGTTAGGTTTCTTGTATTGCAGTACAGGCTCTCCTTTGCCATCACCATCTTTGTCAGTGCCGATCACTGGCCAGTCATTTTTCCAAACCATGGGTTGTAGGTGTACCACACGGCCGTAAGCGTCCTTATCTTGAAAGTGCAGAAACCAGTCTTCACCTGTTTGTGTCTGTACCCATGCGCCTTGATGTGGGCCATTGATAGTAGTATAGCCTTGATCCATCACTACCTTGCGCTCATAAGGTCCGTAGATGTTCTTGGACCTGAGTACCAATTGCCAACCAGTGGCTACACCTCCACCTGGCGCAAAGATATAGTAGTAGCCATTACGCTTATAAACTTTTGGACCTTCTATGGTGGGATCGCTCTCATGTCCATCGTAGACCAGTTGACCCGTATCCATTACCTTGGTGCCTTCAGCATTCATACGTTTCATGACTATGATGCTCTTGATACCTGCACGACTGCCTGCGTAGGCATGGCAAAGATATACCTTACCATCTTCGTCCCAATAAGGGCAAGGATCTATCAGGCCTTTTCCACCTTCTACCAGTATAGGCTCTGACCAAGGCCCAGCAGGATTCTTGGCCTTTACAAGATAGATACCAAAATCGGGATCTGGATAGTAGAGGTAATATTCGTTATTATGGAATCGTAGTGCGGGCGCCCATACACCTTGCCCGTGTCTTGTCGTGTTAAAGTACTCTAAAGGTATTTGACGTTTGAGAGCATGGCCTATGATAGCCCAGTTGACCAAGTCTTTGGAGTGTAAGATGGGGAGGCCGGGAACCGCTTCAAAACTAGAGGCCGTTAGATAATAATCATCGCCTACGCGTATGGCATCAGGATCGGAATAGTCCGCATTCAGAATAGGGTTTTGGTAGTATCCATTGCCCAAATCGGCGTGCCAAGCCTGCGACCAAGTATAAGGGATGGCCAGTAGGAGGAGGGTGAATAGGAAAAGTACTTTCCGAGTATAAAAACGATACATGCTAAATCCATTTTGAATCTGCACAAATATAATAATTTAGAGTAAGCTCTTTGCCCTGGAGTTTTTAGTTTAACCCAGATTAAGCATTAGACTTTGTCGCAGTAAATTTCTAATGATTATTCTGGGTTTAAGTGATGGTCTAAAAGAAAATTCCTATTGGCAGAGCGCCATATAAGAATGGATGAACTTTACCTATACAAATCCCTTTTATCCATCCTCGGCATATTTGAGGTTGATAAATTTAATTAAGTCATAATACTTGTCGTATTCAACCACTAAGAACGCCGCATTTGCACTTCATGATTACGCGTTTTTTTGACGAGATTTGTAACTCATAAAACAATAAACAACAATAAAATGAAGAAGGATAAAATAATATTTTGGACTGCCACCACTATCATTGCATTATTTGAAGGTTTGATGCCTGCATTGACTTCACAAACCGAATTGGCAAAAGAAGGAATTAGGCATTTGGGTTATCCTGAGTATTTTGGAAACGCATTGGTTGTTTTCAAAGTTCTGGGTGTTTTAGCATTAATCATTCCACAAGTTCCTAAACGAGTAAAGGAGTGGGCTTATGCGGGCTTTGCTTTTGATTTTATCTTTGCATCCATCAGTCATGGAGCAGTAGATGGTTTAGATGTACAAACCTTTTTCCCGTTGCTTATATTCGCAATCCTAGCTGTTTCATACATTTACTATCACAAACTAAACGCTGACAAAAATTAAATACAATGTCATTTCAAGCATACATAGACAACATCAAAGCCAAGACAGGTAAGACACCTGCCGACTTTAAAGAAATGGCAGAAAAAAAAGGATTCATCATTGACGGAGCACTCAATCCCAAGACAAAAGCCACAGAAGTTACGAACTGGCTGAAAGAGGAGTTTGAACTAGGCCATGGACATGCCATGGCCATTTACGCAACATTCAAAGGGAAAAACGAATAACAAGTTGGGATGAGCTCATTGCGCATCCTACAAGATATACGTCCCTATTGTGATGGGCATGTTGTGAGTGCCGCAAGACTATTTTCCTGTTGGGATGAGCTCATTGCGCATGCTACAAGATACACGTCCATATTGTGATGAGCATGTTGCGAGTGCCGCAAGGTCATTTTCCTATCGGGATGTGCTCATTGCGCATGCTACAAGATACACGTCCCTATTGGGATGAGCATGTTGTGAGTGCCGCAAGATACACCTCCCTATTGTGATGAGCATGTTGCGAGTGCCGCAAGACGCCCATCCCTATTGTGATGGGCATGTTGCGAGTGCCGCAAGACTATTTTCCTGTTGGGATGAGCTCATTGCGCGTGCCACAAGATACACGTCCCTATTGTGATGGGCATGTTGTGAGTCTGGCAACACGTAATTCTCATTATAACTTAACTCTTGCACTCCTAACAGTTAAGACTCCTCAACAACTTGTATCTATGAGAAAATACCTCTAAAATTGTTGCGAAAACTTGAAGGTAGCGGTTGTATACACACAATCTTTAGCAACAAGCATAAAAACACTACATATTATGAGAATATTCAGCACAATCAGTTTTACTTTTTTGATTCTGAATAAATCATTTGGACAGAAAACAGCTAAAATATATCTTGATAAAACTGATTAAGAGATTAGTTTAGGTATCATGCTAGAAATTGAAAAGGATAGAGTAGAAGATTTGTTTGAGATTTCAACAGGAATTTGTGTTGCAACCAAACGTGAGAATGTAAGTTCATATGATTTTGACTTTAGAAGCTATTTTCATGTAAATACTATTATAGGACAATCGAAATCTAATTTGATTTTAAGAATTGGCGCAATCAATGATTATGAAAAGGTTTATGGCTTTTTTGAGGAAATTGGTCTAAAACTTATAAATTCAATTGACGAGCATCATAAAATCTCGTTATTGCCAAATTGGTATGGAGCAATACAAGAATTGACCCCAAGAAGTAAATTTTTTGATGCCTTACCGACATATGACCAAGTAAAAGAAGATTTCGCATTTCCAATATTTCTAAAAGGTGAAAGGCAGACAAATAAACATAAAAAGGAATTATGTGTAGCAGAAAACAGGAGTGATTTTGAAAGGATTTCAATTGCCTGGAAAACAGACCCAATATTAAGTTGGCAGAAGATGATAGTCAGAGAGTTTGTTGAATTGATGCCAATAGAAAAACCATTGGCAAATCAACTTAAAAAATCGTTTGAAATTAGAGTATTTGTTTGGTTTGGCAATATTTTGAGTATCGGACAATATTGGGAAAGTGAAAACAGAATTCAACTTGAAAGAATTGACGAAATTAAAGTTAGGGAATTAACAGAAGTTGTATTCCAGAAGTTATTAGTTCCATTTATGGTTATAGATTTTGGAAAGACCATTAATAATGAATGGATTATAATTGAATTGAATGACGCTCAAGAAAGTGGATATGCAATGAATTCAAAAATAAATTTGTGGAATAATTTGATTAAGTTAGGTATAAAATAACCCAACCATACATAATGTTAAAGGTGAATAAGCGTACTATTCAATGAATTTTCGGGTTTGTTTATCCCTCTTTTCAGGTTCTCACAAAATATATTTTAGGTGATAAAGATAGAGATACATATTATTGACGGAGAACTTGATATTGAAATCAAAAAAGCTCAAGATCATTATATCCTCTTTGTTATTCTATCAAGATCTGATTATTTTAATGAAAAAGGTAAGATTTGGAGTGAAACGACAAAGAAAGAACTAGAAGTTTTAGGATTAGCTAACTTAATAAAAGACTGTCATAGAATGCCATCTAAACAAAAGATGATAACAATTAGTGACGGTAGAATTATTAAAGTTAGCTTAAAAGATGACTCATCGGAGATTAATTTTAAAGTCAAGGGTAATTTTGATGAAGGAACGATTGAGTTTAAATTGATTCAAATGATATTTGATTTTATCAATGATATTATTCAAGATAAGATCCTTAAGGAATATACAAGGGTATTCAGGGCCTCAATATGATTCTCTTGCTGTACGTAGTGTTCAGCATAGCCGCTCCGTACGGGCAAAAGACAGTAGAGACTCAGTCTAGAAGAACTAACTTGATTCTCCGTTCAGATGCACAGCACTTAAGACAATCCCTCACCTCTGTATCGTTACGAAGCCTTGCATGATTTTGCCGGTGTCGAAGGTGATGATGAAGGGATAGGAACCCATACCTAGTTCAGAACCTGTGTTGGAGAGTCCGTTCCATGAATTGGGTAGACCATTGGTGATTTGAGTTTTGTAAATGACTTCACCTGTTTTGCCGAGTACTATGACTTGGGCGTTTTGTCCCTCTGAGATCGGAAAGAGCCAGACCTGTCCTTGTGAGGGATTGAAAAGATATTCCAGCTCATCAGTGTCTGATTCTTGCGGTTTCTCTGTGGATACCACAGTAGCTTGTTCTTCTTTGATATTCTCTTTATTTCGGGAGACAACTACCTTAGGTTCTTCTTTGGGCAAAGTTATCGTTTGGTTTTGCGTGGTTTTCTGCTCTGATGGCATGGCTTTTTCAAGCTCATTAGGCGCTTTCTCTAGAGCTTCTGTCTTTGTTTCTTGAGGAGCCTGTATTGGGCTGCGCTGAATAGGCTTCACGATGGCCAAGGTACTTGTTAGTTTGTGTGCAACCTCATTTTGGGATTTGGATGTCGTATGCACTTCTTGAACTGGTATAGGCTCTTGGTGTACTTTAGTGGATAGATGCACGATACTGGTTGTTTGATCCTTTGAACCTAAGAAATAATAAGTACCCAAAGCACTGATGATGATCAAAATAGCTGAGATGGAGTAGAGCTTCAAACCATTGTTGGACTGGTCTCCATATTTCCCTGCTTTGATCTTCTGCTTGAGTTCCAAGAGTCCTCTGTCAATGATCAGCTCTTCTATGAAGCGGTGCTGCTGTACCATTTGTGCAAATTCTGGATCTTGCTGTATGCGTTGCTCGACCATCGTCTTGCCAGGTTCAGGCAGTTCCTGATTCAAATATTGTTCTATGAGTGTGATGTCGTTTGCTTCTGGGGTCATTGTAGTAAGTTTTTAAAGGTTTTGTTGTTGCCAACCAAGTCTATGAGTCTTTGTTTGCATTTGTAGTGCTGGGTCTTGGCAGAGTTTTCTGTGGTAAAGCCCATTTTGTCACAAATCTCTTTCATGCTGAGCTTGTGAAAGACCGTATTGATGAGCAGGTCTTTGCAGCGCGTCCCAAGTTCTGCGAAAACTTGCAAGACTTGCTGTTCACGTTCTTGGGTGATGAGTTCTGAAAGTACGTTGTCATCATGCTCCAGTTCTTCTTGCTCATGCGTGAGCTCTGTTTTCTTGGCTTTGACGCGGGTATAGTAATTGATCCACAGATTACGGCTTACGCTGTAGATGAATCCCGCAATGGGGTGGGTATCATCAAAACGTTTTGTTTTCACGTGTCGGTAAAAGATCAAGATGGCATCTTGAAAGATGTCTTTTGCTTCCTCTATATCGCCAGAGTTGCTATGTATATATTGCTTCACAGTTGGAAAAACTCGTGCATACAAATATTTCAAGACCTCATCATCTTGCCCCTTTCCGATCTTCTCCAATACCTCTTTGTCGCTGTATCCCACCTCGTTTGATCTTACTTATAGCTGCATTACACAGGTCGTATTACAAAAGTAACCTCCTTAAAAATAAATAATTGTTCTCATGAAGAGGTTATAAATTTTACTTTTATTTGTAGTAAATCAAATTCGGCCCTTATTTTTAACTGCATTATCAATACATCGTTGACGCGCCATTGCTTGGGCTTGTATATCACTCTTGCAACAGCGGTATATGCACAGCCAGAGGTGATTGGACTTCCGGTGCAGTGGGCTCAATATCTCCAAGCCTTACCTTTGGTGAACCCTGCCAGCGCTGGTACAGAAGGCGATGTGGAATTCAACATAGGCAATCAAAGACCTCTCGGACTTTGGCGGAATAACCAGACCTACTATGCCAATGCCAACTTTAGACTTCTGGGTTCTCGATCACATGCCCATCAGTTTCATACCTTAGGTGCAGCCTTTGTAGGCGAAAAGGAAGGGCACTATCTGCGTAGGAATAGGGCCTATGTATTGTATGCCTATCACTTGAAGCTTTCCGAAAGCTTTAAACTATCGGCAGGTACCAGTTTGGGAATGGCCAATTTTGTAGCAGCCACCAATGATTTCAATGGGGGAGGAAGTGCTACCGCTCCCGATGGCAATGTGGGTATCTGGCTCCGGTCTGATCGCTTCTATTTTGGTATAGGGCATCATCAGATTTTCCAAGGCAAACTTAGGCCCATTTGGGAAACCACTTTGCTAAAAAGATATTGGAGCTTAACTACAGGGAAGACATTTGTCCTCGGTCCATGGCTTGATTTCAAACTGGCTGCTCTGGCAAGGATCGTAGCCGAACGGAAGCCCGATCTGGACCTGAACGCTAGCATGGTCATACAGCAAGTTTTATTGGCAGGGGCGGTATATAGGCATCAGAAAGGTCTGGCCTTTGTGATAGGTCTAGAAAAGATAAAAATCAACAATTCGATTATTAAAGGCTCTCTTTCGTATCAAATTCCGCTTTTTGCCTATGCGGTACCCAACATACAGGGTATAGAGATTGCTCTGAAATATATATTAAATAAGAAACAGGAGGTGTCAGGAGCTGATGAAGATAATTTGGAATAAAAGAAAAGGATGTAGGTTACATTGTAGAGCAAGGCTGTGTAATGCTGTTAAATAAATGATTTTACGATGATAACTAACATGTTTACATTTCGAAGAGGGAGGCGAGGATCTATAGGATGGATCACTTGTATGCTATGGTGTATGTGGGGCCTCACTCAGGTGCAAGCCCAAACAGCACCGATTCCTGACAGTGCCTTTTGCAATTGCTTGAGAGAAACGCATCCTGAGGTGGTGAATGCCAACCGCGAACTGATTATTTTAGAGGCGATTAATGTACAAACCATCAACTGCCAAGGCAAGGGTATTAAAAGTGTGGAAGGACTACAGTACTTTATCAAGGCGGCAACCGTAGTGCTGGCCAATAACCAGATTGACTCACTGCCTGACTTGGATAACTATACTTTGCCATTCTCGCCTAATGCCTTGTTTATGTTAGGCTTATCGGGCAATAGGATCAAGAAACTGCCTAAATTTCCGACGACGTTGCCGATTATTTTGGAACTGAGCGACAACAAATTGGCTGCTTTGCCCGCTATTTCCGTGCCTGCAAACATCCGTTCGCTCAACTTACAATTCAATCCAGGTATGGCCTTGCCAGACCTGAGCGCTATGTCAAACTTGGAGCAGCTCTATTTGGATTATAACAATTGGGGGACACTGCCTAGCTTTAGCAGTAATCCCAAGCTAATTGCGCTGGGTGTCAGTGGTAACAAATTGACCTCGTTGCCAGACCTTTCTGGTTTTAATTTGTCCAATTTTAGGTGTGAGTCCAACAATCTAACATTTGAAGATTTACTGGCAGTGACCAATCCCAAGCTCTATACCTCAGGTAAGCCCAACGCTAATTTTGGATATACGCTTCAAAATCCTGCCAATGTGCCTAGTTCCGTAACCTTGGCACTGGGCAGTAACTATACCATAGACTTGGGTTTTGATGCCAATGTAAGCAGTAACAGCTACGTTTGGAAAAAGGACAAATCCAGCTTTACGGCTAATACCAGCGTCAATAAACTCGCCGTTTCGAATTTTGCACTGGCCAATGCAGGTTTTTACACTGCTACGGTGACTAACAGTATTTTTGATAAACTGACATTGACCAGTAATGCAGTGCTTTTGCGTCCATCAGGTGTTTCTAGCTATACTGTGCCTGATTCGGCCTTTAGGGCTTGTCTTAAGACGATCAGTAATACACTCTTCGACAGTTCTGATGAAATTATTCCTTCAGAGGCCGTAAAGGTCAATCAGATAGTATGTAATAACTATCCCATTGCGGATATCACAGGGGTAGACTACTTTACCAATATTGGCTTGTTAAATATCTCGTCTAGTAATTTGGTTTCTTTATCAGCTTTGCCCACATCAATCAATTCTTTGATCTTGGAAGACAATAAACTCACCTCTGTAGCCGGAATAGGTGTATTGGCCAGTGGACTTTCTTATTTGAGAGTGGGTGGTAACCCAAATTTGGCGAGGCCAGACTTGAGCCCCTTTACGAAATTGGCACATTTTTCTTGCAGAGAAAACTTCTGGGGCACTTTGCCAGACTTTAGTGTGGTACCAAGCCTAGGGAGTTTAGACCTTTCTGCAAACGCCTTAGATAGTTTACCAAACTTGTCTAACCTATCTAATCTGTCAAACTTAGAGTGTCTTTTCAACAATCTCACGTTTAGCGATTTGTTAAAGGCCAATAACCCAAAGTTGTTCAGTTCCACAGGTGTATATAGTGAGTTTTACAGATACGAAAGCCAAAACAAGTTTGGCATAGCAAGTACTACTACTTTGGCACAAGGGGCTAGTCATACGATCAACTTAGGTATTGACCCTGCTTTGAATGGCAATGTGTATACTTGGTATCGTAATGGTGATTCTGTTGCAGTGACCACTACCAATACTTTAACAGTTACCAATTTTGGTGTGGATAAGGAAGGGACTTATGTAGCTAAGGTGCGAAACGCTCAATTGCCTCAACTTACTTTAACTAGCAATGATATCAAGCTTTTGGCGACGGCCGATCAACATATTTTAATTCCTGATGCCAACTTCAAACAATGTCTCATTGATTCATTGCCTCAAGTGATGGATCAAGAAGGTAAGTTGATCCCTAACGAAGCGGCGATGGTTACTTCCTTGATTTGTCAAAATAAACAGATTAAAGACTTAAGTGGTGTAGCCTACTTCACTGGGCTTACGCTACTGGATTGTAGAGGTAATGAACTGACGACCATTCCAGATTTGGATAGTATCCGTTCTGGTGACAAAGGTTTTGTGTTTAACATCATATGTAACTCTAACCAACTCGTAGCGCTGCCTAAGTTGCCGCTGAACACAAGTGTAGTAGCAGCAGGGGCCAACAAGTTGACTTCGATTGCAAATTTGGAACAACTAACTGGTCTTGAGTTGCTTGCCTTAGGGCAAAATGAAGGAATGCCCATTCCAGACTTAGCTAAACTCACTAAGCTTAGTTTTTTTGAGTGTATGCAGAATAATTGGGGTACCCTGCCTAGCTTTGCGAACAATACACAGTTGAGAATATTGTATATCGCTGGCAATAATTTAACGAATTTGCCCAACTTAAGTGGTTTAGATAGTTTGGGTTATGTGAATTGTAGCAAAAACAAATTAACGTTTGAAGATCTTTTATCCATACAAAATCCAAAAGTCATTGCGCCTGCACGTATCGACAATAACTTTATCTATACAAATCAAGATACTGTAGGGACAGCATTTACAGTTTCTATTATAGAAGGGGGCTCTTATACCCTTACTTTAGGAATAGATAGCATCGTAAGCAATAATGTATACAACTGGTATAGAAATAGTCAGTGGATCGCAACCACAACTGTATCGCAGTTGACAGTAAATAACACCGGCATGTATACTTGTCAAGTGAGTAATACCGCCTTACCTAAATTGGTATTGTACAGCCGTGCGATGACTCTTATCGCTCCGCCATGGACGCCTGTAATTGCGGGTGATCAAAATCAGATTCTGATCGTTCCTGCAAATGTTTCTTCTAATATCAACGGAAGTCCTTTGGCCTTGGGTGATTATCTAGGGGCGTTCTTTGTGGGACCAAACAACACCTTGGTATGTGGTGCTCAAACACAATGGACTGGTAATAATACTACGCTTACGCTTTACAGAAGCACGTCTGCCTCCAGCAAAAATGGATTTGATGCCAATGAAGCTTTTGTGATCAAGGTATGGAAAACTGCTGAACAAAAGGAATATTTGGTCAATGCGGTATACCGTACCGATTCTTCGTTTACACAGGGCTTCTATATGGATAATGCGGTTGGCAAAGTGGTATCGCTTAATTTTGCTACTTGTTTAGGACAAACCATCAACTTATTCAAAGGCTGGAACTTGATTTCGCTAAATGTGACACCCAACAATACGCAGATGAGCAATATCTTCAATGGGATCAGCCCTGTGGTTGTAAAAAATGCAGCGGGTACCATTATGTATGCGCCGCAAAACGGCATCAACACAGGGGTTTGGAATCTCCAAGAGGGTTATTTGGTATATGTGCCGCAAAATCAAGTATTGTCGGTATGTGGTACAGCCATTGATCCCAATACGACCATCGTTATACCTCAACATACTTATCCATACTTTCTGCCTTACTTTGGGAGCAATCAAGTGGCTTTAACGACTGCTCTAGGGGGTATCAAAAGCCAGATTCAGTATGTGCAGAGTATGGAGTATACTGCTTCTGCTAATGGCATCATTGCTTACAACTATATTCCAGAGCAAGTGATTACCCCAGCCATCAATGAAATTGGGAACATGAAACCAGGCTTGGCTTATAAGCTCATGGTGAACTCCAGCATTCCTTCGTTTAAATACGATTTTGGGCTAGGTTTAAGGGAAATCATTGAAGAAGAGAGTGATGATACAGATACGACTGTTTCTAAAATTTCACAACACTTTGGCTTGGCGAGCATTGCAACAGGTACTAATACAGTTCTTGTGATTTCTAAAAACATTCTGGACTCAGAACTTAGCCGTGGTGATGAGATAGGCGTATTTGCCAATGATAGTGTGTTGGTTGGCTCCGCAGTGTATGCGGGTACTCATATGGCTATTTCCCTTTGGGAGCACCCAGCCATGAAATCTGGTGTAGCTTATACTTTCAAGTATTGGAAGCGTAACAAAAACACAGAAAAGGCATTAAGTTTACCTGCGAGTGTTTCAAAGTCAGATACTTATTTACAAGTCCTGGGTACCGATGTGACTGGTGTTGAGGCAGGTACTGCATTGGCTGCAGTGAATTCGATAAGTACGTACCCGAACCCTGCAACAGATCAGTTGACTTTTAACATGACGTCAGCGATGGCTCAAAACGTAAGTCTGAGTATTGTGAATACATTGGGTGAAACGATAGATCAACTTCATGGCATGAACATAAGTGCCGGACAACAATCGTGGGTATATGCCACAGATCGTTTGTCCAACGGGGTATATGC
>CAMFLX010000148.1 GCA_945957555.1 uncultured Cytophagales bacterium | reverse complement strand
CCATATCGCCCTGTTGGAAATATGCAGCAAATCTGTGCAAATATTGATCATAGGGCAATATTGCATGAGAATCCGCATCAAAGAAATTGTTATACCATATACCCAACAATGCTAAGACTACAGGAATGTTCTTTTCAAAAGGAGTACTTTTAAAATGGTTGTCCATATCGTGAGCCCCTGAAAGTAATTCTATGAAATTATCATAACCTATGTATACGGCTATAGACAACCCAATAGCAGACCATAATGAATAACGACCACCAACCCAGTCCCAAAATTCAAACATATTATTAGTATCGATCCCGAAAGCAGCTACCTCTTTAGCGTTGGTCGAAAGCGCCACAAAATGTTTTGCCACTGCGGCACTATCTTTCGCCTTTTCTAAAAACCAAGTTTTCGCCGAATTAGCGTTTGCTAAAGTTTCTTGAGTGGTAAATGTTTTAGAGGCAATGATAAACAAGGTAGTTTCTGGGTTTACCTTTTTCAAGGTCTCAGCAATATGCGTCCCATCAACATTCGATACAAAATGCACGCTCAGTCCAGCTTTTCCGTAAGGCTTCAAGGCCTCTGTAACCATATAAGGGCCAAGATCGGATCCACCTATTCCAATGTTCACCACATCAGTAATCGATTTGCCAGAGTATCCTTTCCAAGCACCACTTTGTACTTTTTCGCAAAAGCCCTTTATTTTTTCCAATACTGCATTTACCTTAGGCATCACATCCTCACCATCTACAATGATCGGACTATTGCTCCTATTTCTCAACGCAATATGAAGTACTGCACGGTTTTCGGTGTTATTGATTTTCTCACCAGAATACATTTTGTTCATCCACTCCTGCACTTTAGCCTCTTTGGCCAATTCAAACAAAAGTTTCATCGTCTCTTCTGTCACTCTATTTTTTGAATAATCGAGCAAAATATCGCCGATTTTCAAACTGAATTTCTCAAACCTATTTGCATCTTGTGCAAATAAATCTCTCATGTGGACGTTTGATGCGATCTTATAATGTTCAGCAAGATTTTTCCAAGACTGTAATGATGTGGGCTTCATTATATACGTTTAAAATAAATTCAATGCAAAAATACTAAAATGCAAAGATTCTCAAAGACAATAAACCACACAAAAATGTAATTTAAGACTAAGATTTTTTAAATAAAGTTAAAAATCCCCCTAAAAGGGTGAACGAGGTTAATTTTTACTTTACTAATTTTACATAAGTTTTCTAAAGAGGGGAAGAAAATGTGGGAGCTCGAACGAAATCTATTTTTAAGGACTATGTTAGGACTTAAGAGATACCCAAATAAGTATCAAACTAACGACAAATATAGAACTTTCGAAAACGTCAATAGCTCAGCAGAAAACAGCAAATGCATTTTTTGGAGAAGAGATTATACTTTCTTTCGAAAAATTATGCAAATCATGAATTAATCGTCAAATGTAATATATACGTGTTGTATTGTTTAGATAATGCGACTTAATCTAATATTTTTTATATAATCCTAAACAATACAGATCTATAAGTATTTTATGAACAAATAGCACCATTTAAATGTTATAACAAATATATCACTTTTTTTAATTTTTACAAACATGAAAAGAATTTTTACATCTCTATTCACACTGTTAGCTGTAGCTACAGTGAATTCCCAAAACATTAAATTTATTGCCCCTGAACTCTATCCAGAAGGTACGGCTTACTACAAAAAAGATAAAAGCTTTTATGTGACCTCACTACACCTCGGCAAGGTAGGTAAGGTTACTGCTGATGGCAAGTACACCGTATTTGTAGAAGACAAGGACCTTATTTCAGTTGTAGGAACAGTGATCGACAATAAAACGAGCACGATTTATGTCGCTATT
The DNA here is from genome assembly GCA_945957555.1 of uncultured Cytophagales bacterium. Taxonomy (GTDB): domain Bacteria; phylum Bacteroidota; class Bacteroidia; order Cytophagales; family UBA9547; genus CAMFLX01. Next base: position 11,025 of record CAMFLX010000148.1, on the reverse strand, counting down.
TCAGATCCTGGTGCCTCCACAAAAACAAACCCAGCAACTCAGGGCAAACTTGCAAAAGTTGCGGCATACGACCTTACCACTGGAAAGAGGAAGTTTTTAGTAGATCTTGGTATATTAAATACTACTGGTACTGGCAACTTTGCCAATGATCTTACTCTTGACGAAGTGGGCAACTTATATGTTACCAACAGCTTCGCTCCAATCATCTACAAAATAGACAGCAAAGGAACGGCTTCCATTTTTGCGAAAAATGATGCCTGGGCAGGAGCTGGCTTTAATCTCAATGGAATCACATACCACAAAGATGGATTTCTGATCGCGGCGCAGATGGAGAAAGGATTGCTCTATAAAGTAGATATCAAAAATCCTCAAAACATCACAGTAATCAAAACAGACACATTGAAAGGAGCAGACGGTTTGGTTCTTAATGATGCAAATTCTGAACTATTAGTCATCTCAAACAAAACCAATAAAATCTACAAATTGACGACCAAAGACAAGTGGGTCTCCGCAACTGTAGATAAATCTGTGGAAAGTATCGAGACGTTTCCTACCACTGGCGTATATGTCGAAGGGAAATATTATGTCTTAAATGCAAAACTGAATGAACTTTTCAATCCAACTCCAGGAGTTCCTCTGAGCACTGAATTTACATTACAAGAAATCAAGTTCTAATAATTAAAAAAGCCTCGCTGTTTTGGCGGGGCTTTTTTAATTAAACCTTTCCGTAACATTTATTAATCTACGACCCTCTTTACTAGATCCGTAAATGGATTGTATTCCACTTGGCTTACCTTAAGATATACCCCACTATCCAACAATATTCTGTCGTGTTCCTCATGTGTGAGCAGTGCCGTAGTATTCACTACAAACTTTACATCTCCACCCATTGGCTTATAATCAAGCACATCAAAATCACCCTCAAGTTTATGCAGGTGCCCTGTAACTTCTCCCTCAGCAAGAATCAATTGTTCCTTTTTTTGAATCCCAGTCGCCTGAACTGTTTCCTCCAACTTATAGAGGATTACATCCCCATGTCTATAAATCTTAGTAAATACCATATCTATCATTATTTATGAGTCAAAATCATTATGTTTCGGTATATATCAGGTTCAAGTATTGCTCCTTATTGAGAGGATTGCCATCAAATCTGTATGTCCAAGCAATAGCTTCGATGGCATCACCTAATTCTGCTACTGATTCAGGTACATAAAGATAGTAAATCTTGCTGGTACTCGTACATCTACACTTCACAAAATATATGCAAGAAGCCCTAGATATGTTTTCCAAACCAAGCTCAAAAGCTGAAATTTTATAGAGACTATAAGTATCCTCGTAAATAACTTGATATGGCCTTAAAGTTTCATCCCACCTGGTCTGCCTCTTCGATATAGTTTGCTCATCAAGCAATTCCGCATTAACCTCAGCAATAAATTCATCCGGACTGAAGACAGTAAGTGCAATCATCCTTTGCTCTGCATTTTGCAGCGCCAATGCTTCATTTACCGTCATTTCATCAAATTCATCAAACCTTGTTTGTACAAAAAGTCTATTATCTTCTTGCGTAAACAATGACAATACTTCGGATTTAGACTTCCCCTGCTTTTTATAGAGCTTTATAAGGACGTCTATTTTTTCAAACTTTATCTTTTTAAAATAATACACACTAAAGATCTACAGTTTTCTCTTCATTGAACAACTCGTACCAGTAAACATTTTTTTCAAAGGTTTTGTCCCCCAGTGAGCTCACTGTACTTGATAGGGTAAGTTCATAATCCACAGCATCCTTTTCCTTTCGTATGGCATCGAAATGTTCCTTGAGTACCTTTTGAAAATAGGATCTGTATTTTTCCAATACATGAGTGCCCAGAGTATAGGCATCGCCTTCATCAATAGAAGGTTTTATGTCTTGCCGCATGAAACCTTTGTGATCGATCGATAAAAAAAACAAGAGTCTCGACCTATTGAGGTTCCGTTCAATCTCTTGAGGATGTGAGAAATCCAATTTTATGAACTGTGGTTTCTGTTGTCTTAAAAACTTGTTTTCAGACTTATAGCTAAACCAGAGTTTATCCTCGTTTTTGAAAATGATGCCCTGGCCCTTTGTATATTCGTTTACCTCTGTATCAAACACAATTTTATCTATTACCAAATCCACGATATAATCATGCACCCTTATCTCCATCTTCATGGTCTTCTTGGTTTTAAGATCTAAAAGCTTGCATTCAAATTGATCATAACGGGTATCCCATTCTATAGCCACTTGCTGATGTGCCGCAGCAAAACTTTCTACGATTGAATGGAACTGGATAGAACTCAAACTGTTCTTGGACATATTACAAAGTTAATGTATTATGGCTGTAATCTGAAAATAAAAATCCCCGTTGAAATTATCCAACGGGGATCTCAAGATTAAATACTAAAATTAACCTTAAAAGATAAAACGAGTAGACAAGAAATTACTCTCCCCACTCTCCACAATATGATTAATGATATCTTTGTTCGCTTCCGTCTGCTTTGCAGCTACCATGGTTCTGATAGAGAATGAACGTATGGCATCATTCACAGACAATGTACCTTCTGCCGAATCTTTACGACCTGTGAATGGGAACGTATCAGGCCCTCTTTGACACTGACAGTTGATGTTCACACGACATACTTGATTTACCAATGGATCTATCAAATCTGCCAACATCGCAGTGTCTTGCCCAAAGATACTCACTTGTTGACCGTGGTCTGAGGTAATCAAATAATTGATGGGTTCTTCTATGTCCTCAAAAGGCACAATTGGTACCAAAGGTCCAAACTGCTCCTCTCTGTAACAAATCATTTTTTCATTTACTGGATACAGAACAGCTGGGAAAGAGAAACTCTTATAGTTATACCCCCCTTCTTCGTTACATACTTGTGCACCGTTTGCTTTTGCATCTTCTATGCATTTCTGTAAATATTCAGGTTTGCCAGGCTCTGGTAAGGGCGTAAGAGTCACATCCTTTTCCCAAGGCATACCAGCCTTGAGCTTATTTACTTCTTCAGAGAATCTTTTCACAAAAGCATCAGCTTTCGACTTATGTACAAAAATGATCTTAATAGCTGTACATCTCTGACCATTGAACGATAAACTACCTAAAATACATTCTTTTACAGAAAGTTCCAAATCTGCACTGTCTGTAACAATGGCTGCATTTTTAGCATCAAGACCTAAGATCGCCCTAAGTCTGTTGACTTTAGGGTGCATTTTCTTAAGCTGATCAGCTACTTTACTACTTCCAATAAGTGTCAATACATTAACTTTGCCTGAAGACATTAAAGTTGGCACTACATTGCTCCCTTTACCATATACGGTATTAAATACACCTTTAGGGAATGCTTTCAAGAAACATTCGTATAAAGGACAATGCAATAATGTACCATGTTTTGGTGGCTTGAACATTACCGTATTACCCATAAGAAGAGCAGGAATCAACAGTGTATAAGTTTCGTTCAATGGATAGTTAAACGGTCCCATACACAATACAACGCCTAGGGGGGCCCTACGAATCTGACCGATAATACCGCTATCAATCACAAAGCGAGATGCGTCACGGTCTAACTTCTTCAATTCATCTATGGTATTGAAGATATATTCGACTGTTCTGTCAAACTCCTTCAGAGAATCGCCATAAGTTTTGCCAATCTCCCACATCAAAAGGTTTACGACTTCTGCCTTTTTTTGGATCATGAGCTTTGTGAAGTTTTCCATACAGGAAATCCTCTCTGCGATACTCATGGTTGGCCATTCGCCACGACCATTATCAAAAGCCTTTACTGCGGCATCAAGTGCCATTTGAGCCTCTTTTTCTCCCGCAATTGGAAATGAACCCAACAGTTTTGCTTCTAACTTTCCGTCCTTATAAGTATGGATCGGAGAATACACCTGTTGTGAATCCCCATTCCACTTGATCATCTTTCCGTTGATCAAAAGTTCCTTTTGGTGAATCTCACTAGATAGCCTAAATTCCGCTGGAATATCCTGTTCAGCAGGAAACATGGCATTTATTTTCTCTTTAATCATCATTAAAAAATTATTTGGGGTAAACAAAGTCTACCATTTGACAAATAGAATAGTCTTTTAGCAAAGTTCTATGCTTTAGCAATAAAAAATTCACGCAATCGATTCAATAACTATTCCACAAACCTAAAGACCCTGTTCCATCTGACCTTGTTGAGCGGGCTTGTTGCATATTTATTCAAAGAAAAGAACGTAATGAAGGGCTTGCCAACCACATGATCTTCTGGAACAAAGCCCCAGAACCTAGAATCCAAAGAATTATGACGATTATCGCCGACCAACCAATAGTAATTTTGCTTAAATGTATAGCTATCGCAAGGTTGACCTTTGATATACATTTTTTTCCCAATAATTGCCACCTCATCTGGTCCATAGCCTTCATACCTAGCAACGGTATTGGCATATAATACTATATTATCAGGGTTCATTGTTATGGTCACACCTTTCTTAGGAATCCAAAGGGTACCGAAATTGTCTACATTCCACTTGAACTTATATTCAGTAGCAATCTCAGGAGTAATCACTTTGTTTTGCCAATAAGGGAATAAGGGTTGTCCGTTACTTGAGATGTCGTTTGGTGCAGAAACCATCTTTCTAAAAGAATTAGGATCTACATATTGTGAATTCTTAACCTTATCAAAATTACTCTTACTAAGACAAGCCATTACCAAATTCGGGTGACCTTCATAAACATGAAAATCTTCGTTATTAGCAAGTTCCCACTCATCTAAAACTTCTTTTTTAAGCCTTGCTACTTCAATATCTTGATTATTACCATCCTTAGTTTGGTAATAATCTCTTACTACATCTTTTACTGTTTGGAAAGCATACCTGTATTGTACTTTATCATTATCTTCTACAGCTTTTCCATTCACGTATAATTGTGCATCTTTAAAAGCAACACTGTCACCAGCAATAGCTACACATCGCTTCACATAGAATGTTTTCATATCTGTAGCTCCAGCAGCGTCATCATAAGGCCAGTTAAACACCATAGGCTTTCCGCGTTGGATTTCAGAAAGGCCTGGGAATCTAAAACTTGGCAATTTAATAGCTGTAGAATATGATCTAAAGCCGAGCAATGGAAACTGTTGATGCGTAAGAGGTATTTGTAATGGTGTTATGGGAGTACGTGGTCCATAGTGGATTTTACTTACAAACAAAAAGTCATCAACTAACATGCTTCCTTCCATAGAAGAAGTGGGAATCTTATATGCTTCAATAAAAGCCCATCGAATGATCGTTGCTGCTACTATAGCAAACAACAAAGAACTATACCACTTACCTCTAGGTTGTGTTTTTTCTACGGTTTTCAGATCCCCAAGAAATACGACATCTTTCTTTTTACCGATATATAGGAAATAAATTGGGAACAAAAATAGTGTTGCCATTTGTTCCCAAAAACTTTTCCTATCATAACAACGAACAAAATCTATAAGATCCAATACAAATGAGAAAACATTGATAACTGGAATAAACTCCAAAATGATATTAGCGGGATGCTTACCAGTTATTTTTAAAAATGTCAACTGATTTACCACTGGAATGTAGGCTTTTTTGCTATCCACTCCCGCTTTGGCAAACAAAAGCGCCAACCCAGGAGATGCCAGCATCGTCAAGGGTATTGTACAGAAAAATAGCAATAGATATTCGAGTACCATATTATTTTCTATTTAATTTTTTTAAGTTTTCTTAAATCAACAAAAGTATTAAAACTTCAACATGTCGTCCATACCAAAGACGCCCTTTTTGCCTTTGAGCCATTCTGCGGCTACCACTGCTCCCGAGGCAAAGCCCTCACGACTATGTGCTGTATGCTTAATTTCTATACTATCAATCTTAGAATCATAATTGATAATATGTGTGCCAGGGACTTTGTCTATCCTTTTTGAAACGATAGATAATTCCTTTTTATTATCTGACAAAAGATTTACCCAATTATTCTTGGACGGATAATTCTCCAAAATACCCTCAGCAAGTGTTATGGCTGTACCACTAGGGGCATCTTTCTTTTCCGTATGGTGAATCTCCTCTGTCCACAAATTGTACTCCTCGTCAAAGTTTTTCATAATCTTTGCAAGGACTTTGTTCAGATGGAAAAATATATTGACGCCCAAACTGTAATTAGATGCATAAAAAAAGGCAACACCTTTATCACGAGCAATCTTGTCAAGTTCGGGTTTATACTCAAGCCAACCCGTAGACCCACAAACAACAGCAACATTATTACTCAATAATGCTTTAACATTGTTATAGGCAACCTCTGGGCTTGTAAACTCAATAGCAACATCCGTATTAGTAGGCGCTATTTTTGCCAAGTCATCTGTGTTGTCTTTATCTATTATAAAACTGATCTGATGTCCTCTTGAAATGGCGATTTGCTCAATGGTTTTACCCATTTTACCATAGCCTACTAATGCTATTTTCATTGATTTTACTATTTTTAAAATAAAAATTAAATTCTATCGAAGACTGGAACCCCTTCAAAGTTGGTATAATGCTAGGCCTAACTCTCATAGCAACATCCTCACTTACATTAAAATTCTTTAGATGGGCATCCACGTGTGCATCAATAATATTTGCGGCGTACATGAGCACTGTTATTATAATGAACTTATCACGCCAATCCCTATGGTAGGTAGCATAATACTTTATGTTATCTGTACTGTAAGCACTGAAATCCTTATAAATACTCGCAGTATCTTTCACATTATCATACGCATGAGTACCCTCTAGCTTTGTTGGGGCAGTTCTACGTGTGTAAACATAATCGAACTTTTTAAACTCCCTATGGTTATTGATTGCCATATAGGCTGAACCACCAATTAAGGAATAAACTATGGGCACTTTCCACCACCTATTGTTGTATACCTGCCCAAGCCCTGGTACAATCGCAGAAAATAAGGCCGCCTTACCTGGCTTACTCATCTTCTTGTCTGACGTTACCATGGAAGTAACCTTCATAGATGTATCAGCTGTAGAAACTTTTGCAGAATCGGTTTGTTGTGTATACGAATGAAGGTATAGAAACAGAAAAATATAAGATATTGCTCTTAAAAGCCTCATTACATGTTTAATATCTCCAAAATCCTATTGAGATCCTCCGTTGAAAGAAACGGGATCTTAATCTCTCCTTTGTTATTGGTATCTGCTTTAATAAAAATTTTAGTCCCAAAATGTCCAGATAATTTGTGTTGCAACTTATCTATTTCATAGTTAGGCACCGTTTTCTGAGTGGGAGTTGCCTTGCTTTTCTTGGCCTGATGCAATGCCCTTACAAGCTCCTCGGCCTTTCTCACTGAGAGATCCTCATCAATGATCTTGTTAAAAAGAAAAAGTTGATCTTCGGTGTTTTCTATATTAATAAGGGTTTTTGCATGTCCCATACTTAGCTTATTACTTCTAAGACCTGATAAAATATCAGGAGGGAGCTTTAACAATCTCAAATAGTTATTAACAGTGGTCCTATCTTTCCCCACTCTTTCACCGAGCTGTTCTTGCTTAAGGTTACACTCTGCTATCAATCTTTGATAACTAATAGCGACCTCTACAGCATTGAGATCTTGCCTCTGAATGTTTTCAATTAATGCCATCTCTAGCATTTCCTGATCATTGGCAACCCTTATATAAGCAGGAATTTTATCAAGACCAGCAAGTTTAGACGCCCTGTACCTTCGTTCACCAGAAATAATCTGATACTTGTTGCCTTCAAGTTTTCTTACAGTGATTGGCTGTATGATTCCCTGTACCTTTATAGACTCAGCCAGTTCTTCAAGTGCTTTTTCATCAAAATCAGTCCTAGGTTGTGTAGCATTTGCTTCAATCTTAGTGATTTCTAATTCCGAGAACTGCGTAATTGCGTTAGCGTCTTTTCCAACGTCACCAACTTTATCGGCATCAGAAAGTAAAGCGCTAAGCCCTCTACCCAACACTTGTTTTTTCTTATTGTTATCAGACATGTTTCTTATTTTATTTTAGGAATAGATAATCCATTTTTTTGGATTATCTCCTTTGCCAAATTGAGATAACTGACAGCCCCTTTGCTATCTGCATCATAAGCTAACACTGGCATTCCAAAACTTGGAGATTCACTCAATTTGATGTTTCGTGGGATAATGGTCTCAAAAACCATTTGAGGAAAATGCGACTTTACTTCTTCTACAACTTGGTTTGCCAACCTGATTCTTAAATCATACATGGTTAGTAACATACCTTCAACTTGCAACTCGGTATTTAATCGCATCTGGATGATTTTGACGGTATTGAGCAACTTGCCCAGACCCTCAAGTGCAAAATACTCGCATTGTATTGGTATAATAACAGAATCTGCAGCAGTAAGTGCATTGGTTGTAATAACACCCAATGAAGGGGAGCAGTCTATAAGAATGAAATCGTAATCATCTTTTACTTCCAGAAGCGCAGCTTTCATTCTTTGCTCTCTGTTGTCAAGGTTTTGCAATTCAAGTTCAGCACCTACTAGATCTATGTTTGATGGAAGCAAGTATAAGTTGTCTATATCTGTTTTGATGACCAGTTCAGAAACTTTCTCGCCATTAATCATACAATCATACAAACCTCTTCCTGCCGACACTGGATCTACTCCTATTCCAGAAGTAGCATTTGACTGAGAATCAGCATCTACTAATAAAGTTTTGTAGTCTAAAGCTGCTAAACTAGCTGCTAAATTTATTGCTGAAGTAGTCTTCCCAACACCCCCTTTTTGGTTCGCTATGGCTATGATTTTTGACATAAATTATATTTTCGCTATCCAAATTAATAACTATATTTGAGTATTGCTAAATTTTTTTTGAAATTGCTCCGCAAAGATAAAGTATCCACTTTAATTATTTTAGAGATTTAATGAGAAAGCTGTTTTTTTTTATTGTTACCCTAAGTTTATTATGTTTTTCCTGCAAAAAAGAAGAAAATAAGAAGGATTTAAAAGTATTTAGGTACAATGAAACGAATGGAGTCGGATCGTTAGACCCAGCATTCGCCAACACACCACCCAACATGTGGGCGGTAAATCAATTATTTAATGGCCTGGTGGAACTTGACAAAAACTTCAATGTAGTACCTGCACTTTGCGAATCTTGGTCATTGTCAAACGACGGTAAAACCTATACCTTTCAACTTCGCAAAGGGGTCATGTTCCATGATAGTGAGGTATTTCCAGATGGAAAAGGAAGGGAAGTGGTAGCACAAGATTTTGTATATACATTCAGGCGACTTGAAGATGAAGCAACAGCCAGCACGGGCAGATGGATTTTCCATGGCAAAGTCCTGAAGAACAAAATAGGGAAAATACACGACTCAGCTATAGTGGCACTAAATGACTATACCTTAAAGATAAGACTACAAGAGCCGTTTGCCCCTTTCATCAAATTGCTATCCATGCAATACGCCTACGTGGTTCCTCATGAGGCCATTAAAAAATACGGTAAAGACTTTAGAGCTAAGCCAGTAGGTACTGGACCTTTTTACTTTAAAACTTGGGATGAATCAAACCTCCTTGTTTTTTTAAAAAACCAAAACTATTGGAAAAAGGACGAAAATGGTGTACAACTACCTTACCTAGATGCAGTAAACATATCCTTCATTGCAGATGAAAACATGGCGTTTATCAATTTTGAACAGCGAAAACTTGATTTCCTCTCTGGTATCAACGAAAATTCCAGAGACATGATCCTTGACCACAGAGGAAATGTGAAAGAAGAATTTTCCGCTAAATTCAAAGTACATAGATTATTGTATTTAAATACAGAATACCTTGGCTTTCAATTAGATTCATCAGCATATGAAGACAAAAACCACCCTATTCTTGATAAAAAAGTCAGACAAGCACTAAGTTATGCTATAGACAGAGAAGAACTTATTGACTACATGCGTAATGGTCTTGGTGTACCAGGAACAGCAGGTTTTGTTCCATACCCATTACTATTTAAACACAAAATCAAAGGTTATAATTACAACCCTGAAAAATCAATATCTCTACTAAAATCAGCAGGTTATGAGAATAAAAAAATAAATCTAACCTTATATACAACCGCGCCCTACAAGCAAATATCAGAATACCTTCAAAAAGCATGGTCAAAAATTGGTGTACAAGTAACCATTGAAGTAAATCAAGCATCTACCCATAGAGATCTTGCGAACAAAGGACAATTACCTTTCTTTAGAGCGTCTTGGGTAGGCGACTATATGGATATAGAAAATTATATGTCTGTATTTTTAAGTGCCAATTTTGCGCCAAGTGGTCCAAACAAACCTAGGTACCATAGCGAAGAGTTTGACAACCTTTATGAGGATGCTCTCGTTGAATTAGATTCCGATAAGAGGGATGATATATATATTAAGATGGATCAGGTACTTATGGATGATTGTCCAATAATAGTCCTATTTTACGATGAATTACTTAGGCTTACACACAACAATATCCATGGTTTAGATGCCAATCCAATGAATATGCTATTTCTAGAATCGGTGAGAAAAGATTAGGTACTCCAACAAAACAAAGAGCCGTTTACCTTTTTATTCAACTCAGTATTAATTGCAAAAGAAGTGAAAATTTTTGGAACCATAAGCGACGAGGAAATCCTTAAACGAATACAGAAAGGAGATCAGACAATGATAGATCTGCTGTATAAGAAAAATTTTAGGATGGTCGTGAATTATATTCAGAAAAATTCTGGAACTGAAGAAGAGGCAAAAGATATATTTCAAGAATCGATAGTGGTCTTTTGGCAAAAAGCGGCCAGCGGAAACCTCATAATGACCTCCAAAATTAGTACATACATTTTCAGCATTAGTCAGAATCTTTGGAGAAAAGAACTGGATCGGAAAGGTAGGAACTCAGGAGAGATGGTAGAACTCTATGAGGTGATGGATCATGACAAGGAAGAGAAGATAAAAATTATACATGAATCACTCCGAAAAATAGGAGATACATGTAGGGATATTTTGATATATTACTA
>CAMFLX010000147.1 GCA_945957555.1 uncultured Cytophagales bacterium | reverse complement strand
AGTAAGAGGAGATGGCAAATGTCGGGATCTTAGCTTCGTGCAATACATTAATGTAATGGATCCAAAAGTCATATTTAGAGAAGATTACGAATTTTGGTTTTACAATATCTACAAATCTTTGGGCATTGCTTTTGAAATCTAAAGGAAGGTAAAATACGGCATCTACTTTGTCGGAGTCTTTCCTGATTTCGTAGCCTGAAGGAGAAAAAAAGGTAACGAGGATCTTCAGTGAGGTTTGTTTTTTGATCTTTTCTATGAGCGGTAGAGCGAGTTCAAATTCTCCCAAAGAGGCACAGTGGATCCATATGTAGTTACCAGGCTTTGATTGAATATGTGCCTCAAGTTTCTGAAATAACCCCTTTCGGCCCTTTCTAAACAATTGGATTTTTTTGCTGAATAGTGACGCTATAGATACACCAATATGTAAAAGCCAAATGCCTAGATTGTAAAAAATCATATTTCGTTTTTAGTGCAGACGATCAAAAGTTCTCGTTCTCCATTACCAAAGCTTTGCCTTTTTTGTTCCTCATCGGAGAAGTTTTTTGCATAATCGATCACTTCTACTTGAAAACGGGCATTTTCTAGTTTTTCTGTAAAGTCGCCACCGTGTATGCGCAAGAGGTCATTTTCTTGGTATTCAAACTCATCAAAGGTGTCGCTTTTCTTAAGGTTCTTCGTGAGTTCAAATGGATTGAAGTGCGTTTGAATAATTACTTTGCCATTTTCCCTACAGACTCTCCTGAGTTCAGAGAGTGCCTTGGCTTCATCTGCGACAAAACCTAGTACATGAGAGCAGAGGACAAGGTCGAAATAATTGTTTGGAAAGCTGATTCTGGTGACATCAACCACCATGTCAGCCCTGCCTTTGTGAATGTCTCCAGAAATGTAATCTATATTGCTGAGGCTTTTGAGCTTTTGGCCAATGATATACTCTGGTGATATATGTAAAATCTTAAGTTTTTGTTCGGTAACATGTTGTTCTTCTTTGAGATAGAGCCACAATAAACGTGTGCGTTCTAGCGAGAAACAGTTGGGGCATAAAGCGTTAGCCCTTGGTACTATACCATAAGGTACAAACGTAGTATAGGAGGTATTGCAGCAGGCACAATAATAGTTATCGCCTTTTTTGAAATAGTATTTCAACTTGCTGAAATAGAGTTTGATAAAGAACTTAATGTGATCTGGAATGAGCTTGAATAGGAACTTCATTTCTTAATAATAGATTTCAAATATAAGTATTTTAAAGCTAATTGTGGAGATGCTTGGGAGTGCAGCTCCATGATATAGCGATTGTAATATGCCTTTTTGTGTGGTCTAATTTCTTTAATGCCAAAGAGTTGTACATCTGGGAAAGTTTGTCTTAATTTTATTTCAAATTCCTCAGAAATATTAAGGTCGCTGAATGGAAACGCGAACGTTGTGTAATCTAGTTTAAAGTCATTTTTGAGCCTTTCAATGGACGTAATGGTTTCTTTGACTTGATTATCTAATGAAAGCAACTCATACCTTGGGTGAAATTGAGAGTGTGCACCCATTGTAAATCCCTTATCGATCAACTCGTTGATCTGCGGAGTACTCATATAGGGTTGTTCAGTTTGTAAAAACTGTTCATAGCTCAAGCCAATCTGTTTGCCGATGGTGTTGAGGTGTGCGTTTTGTCTATGGTCAAGCTCTAGTAAGTAAGCCTTTATGGTGTCAAAATCATTTTTGATGCTGAAGTAATTACTGATGAATTTCAGATGTTCCCTTTTCTCGTGGAGTTTATGGAGGATGAGGGCGGTTTTGAATCTATAAAAAAGCCCCTTGTTGTCGATAAAGTTGTTGTTCAGGAAAAAGGTCGCAGGCACTCCTTTTCGGAGCAATATCGGTGCCACTGTATGATAACATTGGGAAAGACCGTCGTCGAATGTGAGATGAAAAGCTGGAGCTTTAGATTCGTAAGTGCTTATTTCTGATAAAGATATGGGTTTGTATTTCGTCAGTAAGAAATCTATTTCCCGCTCAAACTGAGCCACGGATTTATAAGGATACAAAGGACTGATGTGCTTGAGATCTTGATCGGACACCGTATGGTATGAAGGAAAGAAAATAGAATTTTTGTCAATTTTGCGACAAAAATCAAAAGGGACGAAATATGTGAAGTACTCTAGCAAGCAGGGGGAACAAAAAGTAATAATTCCAAAAATAGTATTAATTTCGCTTCGTTGAATTTTTTTAAGAAAATATATAATGATTCTAGATGCCTCTGACAAGTCTAAAAGAGCTGTCACCAATACCGTATTAGTTGCCGCATTAGGCTATTTTGTAGATGTTTACGATCTCGTTCTTTTTTTAATCATAGGTAAGACCAGTTTAGCAGAATTGTATCCTAGCTGGGATACCGCCATGGTAGGAGCTAAGTTTAGTTATTTGGTAGACGTGCAAATGGTTGGTATGTTGGTTGGTGGTATCGTTTGGGGTATCATTGGCGACAAGAAAGGCCGTCTTTCTGTATTGTTTGGCTCCATCATCACCTATTCCTTGGCCAATATCGCCAATGGCTTTGCCACGAATATGGAAACCTATACGATTTTTAGGTTTATAGCAGGTTTTGGTTTGGCAGGAGAGCTAGGTGCGGGTATCACTTTGGTGTCGGAAACCATGAAGAAGGAAAATAGGGGCTATGGTACCATGGTAGTAGCTGCAGTAGGAGTGGTAGGTGCAGTAATGGCTGCCCTTATAGCTGAAGTGGCTACTTGGCAAATCTGTTACTTTATAGGTGGGGGGCTAGGCTTGAGTTTGTTGCTTTTAAGGATTGGTGTTTTTGAAAGTGGTATGTTTGAAAACACGAAGTTGGAGACTGTGAAACATGGGGACTTTTTTATGTTTTTTAACAATTGGGATCGTTTTTCACGTTTTATGAAATCGATCCTGATCGGTCTACCCGTTTGGTTTGTGATCGGTTACTTGATTTCAAAGGACGGGATCAATCTTGCGAAAAGTATGGGTGTGCCAGGGACTATTAAACAAAACATGCTCATCATGTTTTGTTACTCGGGCTTGGTGTTTGGCGATTTGTGTAGTGGTACTCTAAGTCAGATGCTTAAGAGCAGAAAGAAGGTAATTTATATCTTTTATATATTAGCCATCATTGTGATTTTAACTTATTTAAATTTGGGTTCGGTAAGTCCTGCCGTGTTCTATGCTTTTATAGCCGCATTAGGATTTTCTGTAGGTTTCTGGGCCATATTTGTCACGAATGCAAGTGAACAGTTTGGCATCAATTTGAGAAGTACTTCGGCAAATACGGTTCCTAATTTTATCAGAGGTTCAGTGCCTTTGATTGGTTTATTGTATGGTTTTGTAAAGAGCTATTTTCCTGATGATAAATTAACCTTGACATATGATGAAAGCTTGAAAAGTACCTATTATGTACTTTTAGCAATTATTATGGTTATTAGCTTTGTTGCCGCTTTTTACTTGAGGGAGACTTTTGGGACAGATCTGAACTATCTCGAAAAGGATGAAAAAACTAAATGATCGTAATTGTGTTATTCCATTTTTGGATTGTACCTATTTGAGGACTTTAGGTTTTTTAAATTATGTTCTTCATTTGAAACAAAAAATAAGTTATATTAGACCTATGATTTCAGAGAAGTGGGAGCACATCAATACTTTTATACTCGATGTAGACGGTGTGCTTACTGATGGTAGCGTTCTTTGTTTGGCAAGTGGGGAGCAAGCTCGAACTTTTCTGGTTAAGGATGGGTATGCCATCGAAAAAGCCTTAGCACAAGGCTATCATATTTGTATCATCACCGGAGGATTTCAAGAGGGTGTAAGGAAAAGATTAGAGTTTTTGGGCATTCGTGATATATTCATGAATGTGAAGAATAAAGTAGAAGTTTTTGAGAAATTCATAAATGATAAGAACATTAATCCTGAACAAATCTTATATATGGGCGATGATCTTCCAGATTATGATGTAATGTCAAGATGTGGCTTAGCTACTTGTCCTGCCGATGCGGCAGAAGATATTAAAGAAATCAGTGATTATATCTCTCATAAAGAGGGTGGTAAAGGTGCTGTAAGGGATGTGATCGAAAAAACAATGAAATTGCACCATAAATGGCCGATTATAGGCAACAATGCAAATGGTTGATTATAAACGAAAAAGGCTTTTGTTTGTACTTTTTGCCTTTCTAAGACTGATCAGGATTGGTAACTTGCTCATTATGGCATTTACCCAATATTTAACAGCCGTATTCCTTATAGGGCCTAAATCGGATTGGGTTAAATTTTTAAAGAATCCAGAATTGTTCTTGTTGGTCTTTTCTTCATGTATGATCGCTGGGGCTGGTTACATCATCAACGACTACTACGATGTAAAGATTGATGCGATCAACAAGCCACACAAAATGGTAATAGACCGGATCATACGTAGGAGGGAAGCCATATTGCTGCACTTCCTTTTTAGTTTTTTTGGAATACTGATGGCTACTGTTGTTAGTTATAAGATAGGTTTGGTTACTTTGTTGGCTGCGGTATTGCTTTGGTATTATTCCAACGATATGAAGCGACGAGCCTTCAGTGGTAATTTAGCAGTTGCAGCACTTACAGGTTTGGCAGTAATTGTAGTGGCTTTGCTTTACCATCAGAATTATTTCTTGGTATCTGTGTATGCCATTTTCTCCATTATCATCTCCATCATTAGAGAAATCATAAAAGACATGGAAGACCTCAAAGGCGATCAAACTTTTGGTTGCAAAACGCTCCCGATTATACTGGGAGTACGGAAAACCAAACTGATTGTGTATGCATTTGCCTTAATTTTAGTGATCTATAATTTTTATGTTGCTTATGAGCTTAATTCAAATGTATTCAAAGGGTTAGCATATTTTTTAACATTGTTTGCGGCCTTGTTTAGCTACTACTTATATCAAGCAGATACTAAAAAATCGTATTCGGAACTTAGTTTTTCATGTAAAATTATCTTACTTTTTGGTGTTTTAAGTATGATTTGGGTGTAGTTGCTCCGATTACTCTAATCTTAAAACCATTCAAATTTTCACAGAAATATTTTAGAACAATGGATCACAATCCTATTTTTGAACTTGCAGAGAAATTTGTAAACCAAACGGATAAAAACATATTTGTAACAGGTAAGGCGGGTACAGGAAAGACCACCTTTCTTCGGCATATTGTACAAAGTACCTTCAAAAAGTCCGTAGTAGCTGCTCCTACAGGTATTGCCGCGATCAATGCAGGAGGGGTAACCTTGCATTCTCTATTGCAGTTGCCTATGGTTCCGTTTTTGCCTACTTCCAATTTCTATGATCATAACACTGCAGTGACGAAGAAAACACTCTTTATGCAACAACGCATGGGTAGAGACAAGATCAAGTTACTCAATGAACTAGAATTGTTGATCATAGATGAAGCTTCCATGCTCAGGGCAGACATGCTGGATTGCATAGATCATATCCTGAAAAACAGACGCATGAGTAATCTGCCGTTTGGGGGATTACAAGTATTGTTCATCGGAGATTTATACCAGCTTCCGCCTGTTGCGAGGCGAGAAGAAGAAGCCATGTTAAGAGAGTTTTACCCGAGCAATTATTTTTTTAATGCGGAGGTCATTCAGAATAACCAACCCGTATGTGTGGAGCTTGACAAAGTATATAGACAACAGGATGAGTTCTTTGTGAAGATCTTAAATGAGGTGCGTGACAGTAAGCTGAAAGAGGATCATCTCGAAATCTTAAACGAAAGGTACAATCCTAATTTTGAGCCTGATATAGTTGGAGATTACATTACGGTAAGTTCGCACAATTATAAGGCTGATGAGATCAATCAAAAACAGTTAAACAAGCTCAGAGCCGAAGAAAAGGTGTTTGAGGCAGAAAAAACTGGAGAGTTTTTCGCAGAACCTGTAGACCCAATATTAAAGTTGAAGGAAGGTGCTCAAGTCATTTTTATCAAGAATGACAAAACAGAGATGAAACGCTTTTACAACGGAAAGTTGGCGATCGTAGATAAAATAAGTGAAGCCGGCGTCACGGTAAGGTTTCCGCATGAGAATGGCACCATTTTATTAGAAAAGGAAACTTGGGAAAACAAAAGAGTGGAGTTTAATACCGATACGGATGAGATCGAGGAGAAGGTATTGGGAACCTATACACAATACCCTGTAAAGTTGGCTTGGGCGATAACCATTCACAAGAGTCAAGGTCTCACGTTTGACAAAGCCATCGTAGATGCAGGTGACTCTTTTGCGCCAGGCCAGGTATATGTGGCGCTCAGTAGGTTAAGGACTTTGGAGGGTATGGTACTAAAGTCTAAGATCACTCATGATGCTATTAAAACAGATCCATTGGTAAAGGAATTCTCAAAGACCTTTGAGAAAAAAGCCCAATTGGAAGTATTACTGGATGAAGCAAGAAAGGAATACCTGCCACATCTGTTGTACAAAGTATTTGATTATGAAAAGATTGTCGAGAGCTTTGGTTTTCATAGAGAAAGTTTGTTGAAACGAAAGTTTGACGGACTTGCTGAAGCGCAAACTTGGGTAGACCAGTTATTTAATAAGATCCAAAAGCAAGCGCAGGTCTCTGTAAAGTTTATCCTGCAACTGCAGGAACTAGTCCGACAAAGCAAAGACGATTACACCGCACTAAGTGAACGTACTCAAAAGGCTGTAGACTATTTTATGAATGAAATAGATGCTTTTGTGATGGATTTACAATTACATAAATCCAAATATGCCATTAAAAAGAACACGAAGGCATATACCAAAGATGTTGAGGTCTTGATTTTGATTTTACGCAAACACAGGGATAAACTCAACAAGGCGGCTCTTCTTACCAAGGCAATTGCGGGAGAAACCGAATACTTTGATGAGTTTATAGCAAAAAGCACACAAACTATTGAAAAAGATCAGATTAAGAAAGAGAAGCCCGAAAAGCAAGATACCAAGTTGGTCTCGTTTCAGCTGTATCAGGAGCATAAAAATGTCTCCAAAGTAGCCGGTATGAGGGATTTGACAGAATCGACAGTTGTTACTCATCTTGCTCATTATATCAGTCTAGGAGAATTGCAGGCCACCGAAATCCTGCAACAAGAGAAGCTGGAACGGATTTTAGCGATTATCAAACAACAGGATCAATTTGCTTCCGCAAAGCTCATCAAGGAAGTCTTAGATGATAGTTATAGTTATGGAGACATCAATGTAGCCGTAGCACATCATAAGTATTTGATTAATAAATAATTGTATCATTTTGTCAAGGTTGGTTTAATGCCATCTGTTTTTGTCTTTTAAGAAGGATGTTTTGATCTTAGTAATGCTTTTTGTGTCTCGTTGCATATAAAATCGCTTTTACGAAATCTAAATTTTATTTTTTGAAAGTTTGTGTAAATTTGCGACGTGAAAAAAATCCTTTTTCTTTTATTAATTACATCAATTTCGGGAATCTACGCCCAAATCTTGAAAGACACTACTTTACCTTATGGTGTGTTCAGTACTAAGTATTACTATGAATCAGACGATAAATATTTCAACAACAAACGCAGAGAGATAGATACTACTTTCATGAAGTATCAGAATTATGAAGGAGTACTGACATCTCGTAATTTCTATCAAAACCTAGGCGTCTCAGGGTCTACTTCTAAAGCTGTTTTTTATGAGGTGAATAGAGAGATAGGTTTATCATCAGGTTATGATGCGTTTAGCCAGTACTATCATCCCTCTGAGAAGTTGGTATATTATGATACAAGGTCACCTTTCTCGCAGTTGAATTATGTGCAAGGTACTACTGGTGAAAGTAGTTTAAAGGTAAATCTGGCAGCACCTATCAGCAAGAAATTGGGTTTGGGCATTGATATTGGTAGGTTTACTTCTCGCAAAATTGCAGGTCGTACCGGTGATAAGAGTGCGGATCGTCTTTCAAGTAGTTATTATTTGGCGCTTTATCTCAATTATAAGTCGGCGAATGGTAGGTACCAGATCTTTGGAAATTCCACCTTGGATTGGAACACTCAAAATGAAAATGGAGGCTTTAATTTGAGTCAGTTTAGGGAAAAAGAAAATCTGTTTGATTCCTTAGATTTTGCAAACATAAATTTGTTCAATGCTTCATCATTTACCAATTATTACAGAAACGAAGTCAAGATTTACCAAAACTACAGGATTTCACAAGATTCATTGTTAGGCTTTTTCCATGAATTTGGGTTTCAGCGTTGTACCACCAATATTTTTATCAGACCTGGTGTTGATAGCCTTGGGGAGAAATATTTCGGAACACCATCTTTTTATGATTCTAAAAACTCTTCGTATTCTTATCGTTTTGATAGATTAGAAAATAAGGCGGGTTTGACTGGCAAACACCAACTCATTGATTATATATTGTTTGTCAAAAATAGACTCATTGGTTCCAACTTGTTGGCAACCAGCAAGCTGGTAGAAGATGATACATCCTACAGGACTCGGGTTGCAGAGAATTACATAGGCGCAGACCTTCGGCTCAAATTTCTAAAGGAGAAACTTTGGCTTGGTTTGTATGCAGAACAAAAGATCCTGAATTCGGTAAGTGGTTGCCAAGACACAACTTTTAAGAATTCCCTTAAAAATGACCGAGTTATAGATTTGTATTTAGGAGCTCCATTCATAAAAATCGGATACTTATACAAAGAAACTTCTCCGACTGTTTTTCAAACTAATATTTCTCACAATAATTATAGGTGGACGAATGTATTTCCGCATGGTGTGCAATCCAGCAACTTGTATCTTGAATTTGAGAAAAGAGTCAGAAAACAGTATTTTGCGGTAAATCTTTATAATACTACATTGAAGCATTATATATACTTCGATTCAACAAAATCTGTAACCCAAGCTAGTGATTCGATTAATTTATTGCGAGCAAGTATAACAACCAACTTCACACTTTGGAAATTTCATTTAGACAATCAGTTGGAAATGGCCAAAACCAATAATGATACTATTTTCCCTGTGCCATCTTTTGTAGTTTTGCCTAAGATTTACTTTGGCTCGAAATATAAAACATTGAATTTTAATATAGGCATTGAGGCGCTGTATGTATCAGGTTTTTACGCTTATAAGTATGTCCCAGAGCTCAATAGCTTTAGTACACAGAGATCGTATCAAACCTACGGGAAACCTGTCGTTACCCCTTTTGTCAACGGTCAGATCCAAAATTTTTCCTTTTGGCTCAAATATTCCTTTGTCAATCAATCTATAGAAAAAGGGTATTTTACGACGCCTAGTTATATGGGACTTCCTCAAACCTTTTCTTTTGGAGTGAACTGGCTGCTATATGAATAGGATTAATGCTTTATACTTAAAGGTGTTTTAGTTTATGTACCATTAATTGAATTGTCCCGCCATGGACATAAATTTATGTTTTTTATTCTTTAACTACTCTAAATATTATCGATTATATCATAACTTTAATAGAATTAGCATCTATTAATAAGTTGTACAAAATTGATCCAGATTTACTTTCTAGCTTTACACCATAAATTTGAAAACAAGGATTAAACTTTAGCTTTATGACAGATTCACCAGAAGTTAAAAAGTTCAAAACGCCGCAAGATTGGCTACAGGGGCTTAAAGACCATTGGAAAAGCGATGCCGTTTCAGGATTCTTAGTGTTCTTGATCGCACTCCCTCTTAGTTTAGGTATTGCTAAAGGCAGCTTTGGTGATAAATATGCAATGATGGGACTCTTTACTGCAATTATTGGCGGTGTAGTGGTCACTTTCTTGAGTGGTTCTTATGTAACCATAAAAGGTCCTGCAGCAGGTTTGATGACTTTAGTTGCCTCTTCTGTATTGTCCATAGATAAAGGTGGTTTAGGTTACGAGGGAGCCCTTGCTGCAATGTTTGTAGCAGCTTTGGTGCAAGTGTTGTTTGGCTTTTTAAAGTTTGGGAATTACGTCAGCTTTTTCCCGCTCACGGCAGTACATGGCATGTTGGCCTCTATTGGCCTCATGATTATTATAAAGCAGTTTAAGGACTTGTTTGGTAGCACCAATATTAAGCCTGCACCAGAAATCATGGAATTGTTCAGGCAAATACCAGAAATAATTATGGATTTCAATTTAAACGCCATGATTATAGGCCTTGGAAGTCTTATCATTATGTTTGTGATGGTAAATGTTAAGAATAAGTTTATCAAAAGCATCCCTGGCGCTTTCGTAGCCTTGATATTCTCTATTATCCTTTCATTGATTATAGGTTTAGATGGGAGTTTTAAAATAAAAGTATCAGAGAATGTGGTTGGTGAAATCATGTCAAGCATACATGATGGTACTTTTATTAAGCCTGATTTTTCAAATTTCGCATCATTAACGTTTTTCAAGTTTGTATTAACCTTTGCACTGATTGGTTCCATTGAATCATTACTTACAAGTAAAGCGATTGATAATTTGGACCCTTTTAAAAGAAAATCGAACTATAATAAAGACGTTATCGCAGTTGGTGTTGGTAATGCGCTTACTTCTTTAATAGGAGCACTCCCAATGATTTCTGAAGTTGCTCGTTCTTCTTACAATGTAGGCAATGGTGCCAAGACGCGTTGGGCGAACTTTTTCCATGGTTTGTTCTTACTACTTGCTTTAGTGTTTATCCCTTTTGTAATCAATCTTATTCCTAAAGCCGCTCTTGCAGCAATGCTTGTATTTACAGGTTATAGGTTGGCATCACCAAAAGAATTCATTAAGACTTTTAAGATCGGGCCAGAGCAACTATTGGTATTCGTGACTACGATATTAGTAACCTTGTTTTCTGATTTGTTAATAGGAATTGCTTGTGGTGTTTTTTTAGAGCTGATTATTCACATTGGAATGGGAGCGTCTTTTAAAGACCTGTTCAGGTCTGGAATTCAAAAGACGGAAACTGCTGATGTCGTAAAACTTCAGATAGGTAATGCTGCAGCATTTACTAATGTTATTGGTTTCCAACAAGCTGTAGATTCGATTACGCACACCAAACATATAGAGGTTGATTTCGCAAATACGGGAATGATTGATCATACATTCATGGAGACTTTACATCATTATGAAGATGATTTCTCAAGACAAGGTGGCAAGTTAGAGCCTGTAAATATGGATAATTTAACACCATATTCCTCGCATCCCATGGCTGCTAGGAAGTTAGTGAGCGATGCCTTGTTTTCTCCTTCTAAGCTGGAGTTAAGTTCTAGACAACTACAACTCTCAGAGTTCGCCACTAAAAATAATTATGATTTTGAACACAAGAAGACTAAAAGCATACTTAAGTTTAGATTTACACCTTTCATTATTACAAGAAAGGCATTGTATGGGGAAAATTTGATTTTAGGCTCTAAACCTTACGGTAATTTTTTCTTTGCAGACATTCTGGTAAAAGAAGGAGCGATGTTGACCCAGCAAGAATACCACATGACAGTGATGCATCTGTTTGAGATAAAGGGTGTTACAATTCCAGACTTCTCGCTTGAAAAAGAGGGCTTTTTAGACATGATTAAAAACTTTCAAGGTTATACGGATATAAACTTCAATACGCATACAGAGTTTAGTAAGAATTATTACCTTACTGGGCCCAAGGAAGAGGATGTAAGGTCATTCTTTACAGATGAAGTCCTCCAATATTTTGAAAAGAAAAAAGGATTTTATATCGAAGCAAAAAATAACTCTCTAATGCTGCATGAACAAATTGATTATATGGGGGTAAAGGAGATTGAAGATACGCTGAGCTTTGTAGATGGATTGTTTGATATTTTGCGTAAAAATTCAAAATAATCTTATTAAAATTCAAAATATTGGAGATTGTGCAAAAAAATAGTTAAATTTGCGGCAAGTAATAGTTTTTAAGTTTAAGGTTAATAGTATCAGAAAAATGCAGTTCATTATGGAATTGCATTTTTTTTTATAATAATTTCCACCTAATTACGTTATTATGTTTTAGCCTTAGGAATATGGCAATCAAAGAATAAATTAATTTCATCAACACCATGAATCATATTTTTAATTAAATCAAAATTTAATTAAACTTGTAGATTCATTTATAAACAAGATTTTTAAACATGAAAAAAGTTATTTTTAGTTTTATAGGTCTGGGAATTGCAATAGCCTGTAAATCAACTAAAACTACAACGTCTACTGCAGTCCAAACTCAAAATGCTACTGCTACTAGTGCTGTATCTAATCAATTAGCCGAAGACAATGGTCCTTATCTTATTAAAGTGGGTAAGAGAAGGATTTCCCCTGCTGAGTTTAAATACGTTTACAATAAGAATAACTCGAATAATGATTCGGCTTATACATTAAAGAATATTAATGAATATCTAGATCTGTACACCAATTTTAGGTTAAAGGTTTCAGAAGCAGAAAGTCTAGGTTATGATACTGTTACATCATTTAAGAAAGAGTTGGAAGGCTATAAAAAGCAGTTGGCCCAACCTTATTTGAAAGAAAAGGGTGTTACTGAACGTTTGATTAACGAGGCTTATGAAAGAATGAAAGAAGATGTGAATGCGTCTCATATCCTATTGAAACTTGCTGAAGATGCTGAGCCTAAGGATACTTTAGAAGTGTATAAAAAAATATCAGAATTGAGAGATCGTGCCTTGAAAGGCGAGGATTTCGCAAAGTTGGCAGAACAATATTCTCAAGACCCCTCAGCAAAAGAAAACAAAGGTAGCTTAGGCTATTTCACTTCTTTGCAAATGGTTTATCCGTTTGAAGATGCAGCCTATAAAACCAAGGTTGGGGATATATCTAAACCAGTTCGTACAAAATTTGGGTACCATATTCTAAAAGTAAATGCAAAAAGACCATCGCAAGGAACCGTAACTGTAGCGCATATCTGGGCAAGATTTACTGAGGAACAAGAGGCTGCCGACTCTGTGGAGGCAG
>CAMFLX010000146.1 GCA_945957555.1 uncultured Cytophagales bacterium | reverse complement strand
CTATTACTCAAGATTTTGTCAAGGTTTCCGATTTCTTAAAGGAAAGCTCTTATCAGATTAGAAAAAGAGGCTTTTCTCCTCATCCAATATTTGTAGTTTCTGAAAAAAATGTGGCTATCGGACTTCCACTGGTTAAAAGGGGTGAGAAGGATAACGAATGGTTCTACAATGCTGCTTTGCCTGAACATCTGATAGAAAAGGAATTACTACTGGAAGAAACTTATGGGGAGTTTACTAAAATTTATAAAGATCCAGAAGAATACTGTTGTCTTTTTGTGGCATTGCCACAATTCACCAACTTTGTATTTCTGCCTTATCCAGAAGATGGAGGGGAGAGTGATTTGTTTTAAAGCCTACAAGAGATCATCGTTGGTTTTGTTTTCCTTGTTCTTGAAATAACGATATATAAATAGTACAATAGTTAGAATCATGATCAATATCACGGTCGTGATTCTAATATCCCTAAAGATAAAGTTTAAAAATTTTTCTAGATACGTCGACATTTTACTCGGATAACATTAATACTCTGTCAAATTCTATTTTGGTTACTGGAGTTACAGAAAGTCTCCCTTGTTTTACTAAGGCCATGTTTTTTAGTATTTCATCGCTTTTGAGCTGTGCCAAAGTAACAGATTTTTTAAGTGCTTTTACAGGTTTTAATTCAACTACTACCCAGTTGGGGTCATCAGTGGTAGGATCTTGGTAGTGCTCTTTAACCACCTCAGCGTAGCCAACGATCTCCTTGCCTTCATTGCTGTGATAAAACAAAACCCAGTCACCCTTTTTCATGTTTTTGAGATTGTTGCGTGCCTGATAGTTTCTCACACCATCCCAAAAAGTTTTCCTGTCACTCACAAACTTGTCCCAACTGTACTTGAATGGTTCTGATTTTACCAACCAATAATTCATGTTTTAAAAAATTATGTTTAAAAAATTATGTTTAAAAAATTATGTTTAAAAAATTATGTTTAAAAAATTATGTTTAAAAATATTCCTGCCAAATTACAAAAGTATTGATAGTATAATATTCTGTTAGCGAAGTTTGCGATTATTTCCGATAATTCAAAAAGTAAAATTTATCCTTCGAAATTCAAAATTTAGAGTATTTTTGCAATTCAAATTTTTAAACAATAAAATTAGAACCGTAATTCTATTATGAAGCTTTCAGAATTCTCATTTGAGTTGCCACCTGAGTTGTTGGCATTGTATCCTACAGAAAACAGAGACGAGTCTAGGTTGATGGTAGTACACCGTAAAACTGGACAGATCGAACACAAAATCTTTAAAGACATCGTAAATTATTTCGAAGAGGGTGATGTATTTGTGGCGAACAATACAAAAGTGTTTCCTGCACGTTTGTATGGTAATAAGGAAAAAACAGGAGCAAAGATCGAGGTATTCCTGTTGAGAGAACTTAACAAGGAGCATCATCTCTGGGATGTATTGGTAGATCCTGCTCGTAAGATTCGTGTTGGTAACAAGTTGTATTTTGGTGATAGTGATTTAGTAGCTGAAGTTATTGACAATACTACCTCAAGAGGACGTACCATAAGGTTTTTGTTTGATGGAACCGACGAAGAGTTTTATAAAGTAATAGATGAACTTGGTGAGACTCCGCTTCCTAAGTACATAAAACGTAAGGCTGAGCCAGAAGACAGAGAAAGATACCAGACAGTTTATGCACAACATACAGGTGCAGTAGCTGCTCCAACAGCAGGTTTACACTTCACAAAACAAATTATTAAAAGATTGGAAATCAAAGGTATTGACTTTTTGCCAGTGACCTTACATGTTGGCTTGGGTACTTTTAGACCTGTTGATGTAGAGGATTTGACCAAACACAAGATGGATTCTGAAAACTTTATCATTCCTGATCTTACCTGCACTAAAGTGAACGACGCTCTTGATAACAAAAAGAAAGTTGTTGCGGTAGGTACAACATCCATGAGGACTTTGGAGTCATCTGTTTCTGCCAATGGTCGTTTGAAACCTATTATGAACTCTTGGACAGATAAGTTTATTTTCCCTCCGTATGAATTCCGTATCGCGAACTCATTGGTTACAAATTTCCACATGCCAGAGTCTACGGTATTGATGATGACTGCTGCATTTGGGGGCTACGATTTAATCATGAAAGCGTACGAGCTCGCAGTGAAAGAAAAGTATAGATTTTTCTCTTATGGAGATTCTATGTTAATTATTTAGAACTTTATTTAGAAGAATTCGTACATAGAAAAGTAATAAAAGCCTCCTAGTGAGGCTTTTTTATTAATATAATGTTTTAAATATGGTTATTTTTTTTAAATTTGCATGTTAGGAGTATAGGGTGTCTCCACAAATGATTAGTTTAATTAAGACATATAGAATATTATTATTTTTAGTTTTTACTTTCGTTGCCGTATTATCATGTAGTAAAAAGTCCAAACCTACTAGTGATGATCCTAATGCGGAGAGTGAGGCTACGGGTAGTAAGTATGATGGGGAGGAAACATTTGAATTGTCAGAATTTAAAGACCAACCGATTTGTCCTGGACTCATCTATATAGAAGGCGGTAAAGCCACCTTGGGAGTTATACAAGAAGATTTCTTATTCGAAAACGATCAGATAGAACGTACTGTGTCAGTGAAATCCTTTTATATGGATGAAACAGAAGTGGCAAACATTCACTGGCATGAGTATTTATTTTATATCCACAGAGATTCCTCTGAAGAAATATATCGTGCGGCTATTCCCGATACCACTTGTTGGTCAAGGGCTTTGTCGTTTAACGATGCCTATGTAGAGCATTATTTTAGTTACCCGGGCTTTAGGTTTTATCCTGTGGTAGGCGTGAGCTGGAAGCAGGTAATAGGCTTTTGTGCTTGGAGATCTGAAATGGTTCGGATGAAACTTTCTGGTAAAAGCCCTGCTGCTTCTGGCGGTGGCGATAGTTGGAGGAAAGAAAATTTCTATTCAAACAAGGATGCTGTAAAGCCCAAGGAAGAAGAACCTAAACCCAAAGAAACCAATACTCAAGAACAAAAGGAGTATGATGTTCCTGATTACAGATTGCCCACGGAGGACGAATGGGAATATGCCGCAATGGCGATTATTGACGTTTGGGCCAAAGATGAAAACTCTCAAAAGCGTATCTATCCATGGGATGGTACCAATTTAAGGAACCCACACAATAAGAAATTCGGTATCTTTTTGGCTAACTTTAAAAGAGGGCGGGGGGATTATGCAGGTATTGCCGGTAAAATGAATGATGGAGCTATGATCACAGACTACGTGTATGCTTACCCTCCTAATGATTTTGGCTTGTATAATATGTCTGGTAACGTAAACGAGTGGGTTTATGATAAGTACAAACCAAGACTTAGCGATAAAGAGGTGGCAGATCCAGCCATGTTAGCCGACCCAGAAAACGAAGAAGAAAAAGACGATGAATACTATACCCTTTTAGGTACTGATGTACGTGTATACAAAGGAGGATCTTGGAAAGACGTAGCCTATTGGCTCACTCCAGGTTCGAGAAGGTTTTTAGAGGAAGATTCTAGTACAGCTACCATAGGGTTTCGTTGTGCAATGGACAAACTTGGACAAAAGGGCAAATAAGTTGAAGAAGTTTGCCATAATTGTTGCAGGAGGCTCAGGTAAAAGAATGGGTAGCCAAATCCCCAAACAATTTTTATTACTCCAAAGCAAACCTATTATATTCCATACGATTGAAAAATTCATCGATATAGCAGACGAGGTGATTGTGGTCCTTCCTGAAGAGCAGATCGATTATTTTCGTAGATTACAAGAGCAATATTCTTTTAACTTACCTATTCGTGTCGCTACTGGTGGGAAGGAGCGATTCCATTCTGTTCAAAATGGTTTAAAACTGGTTTCTGATGTTGATGGTATTGTGGCCGTCCACGATGCAGTAAGGCCTCTCATTGGGAAAAAAATCATTCATAAGGCATATTCCACAGCTGCCCAAAAGACCAATTGCGTAGTATCGGTTCCGTCCAAGGACAGTATACGACATGTCTCCGGAAGTTCAAACAAATCAGTACCTCGGTCAGAATATTTTTTGGTACAAACTCCCCAAGTTTTTGATCTAAGGTTACTTAATGAAGCCTACCAAGTGGAATTTAAGGACTTTACTGACGATGCCTCTGTATTTGAGCGGGCAGGACATCACATTCATATATTAGAGGGCGAATATTCCAATATTAAAATTACTACCCCTGAGGATTTATATGTGGCTGAGGCCATATTACAAATGAATTCATAATCTTTTTCAAAAAATACATTAATTTCGCAACATGATCACCAAGAACTTTATAGAAGAATTGAAAT
The DNA here is from genome assembly GCA_945957555.1 of uncultured Cytophagales bacterium. Classification (GTDB taxonomy): domain Bacteria; phylum Bacteroidota; class Bacteroidia; order Cytophagales; family UBA9547; genus CAMFLX01. The sequence continues at coordinate 8,565 of CAMFLX010000146.1, read as the reverse complement.
GGCGTGGTATGATTCAAGACATCATGCCCGGTACTGATGAACTATTGAATAAAGAGATGGTAGTGGGGTATATAGGTTTTGATCCTACTGCCGATTCTTTAGGGGTGGGTAACCTCGTGCAGATCATGACCTTGCTGCATTTTCAACAATCAGGTCATAAGCCATTGGCATTGGTAGGTGGGGCCACAGGTATGGTCGGAGATCCATCTGGGAAGTCTCAGGAGCGTAACCTGCTGGATGAGTCTACCTTGCAGCATAATTTGTCTTGTCAGCGTAAGCAATTGGAGCAGTTTCTGGACTTTAATTGCGGAGAAAATTCTGCTGAGATCGTAAACAATTACGATTGGTTTAAGAACATTAGTTTTCTGGATTTCATCAGAGATGTGGGCAAGCACATTTCAGTGAATTATATGATGGCCAAAGACTCTGTGAAGAACAGACTTGAAAATGGCATGTCGTTTACCGAGTTTAGTTACCAACTCATTCAAGGTTTCGACTTCTACCATTTGTGGAAAAACAATAAAGTGAAACTGCAAATGGGCGGTTCTGACCAGTGGGGAAATATAGTTACCGGAACTGAACTGATCAGAAGAAAAGGGAACGGTGAAGCATTTGCATTGACAACACCTTTGATCAAAAAATCTGATGGTACCAAGTTTGGTAAATCGGAGGGGGGCAACGTTTGGTTGGATCGCAAAAAAACCAGTCCGTATAAGTTTTACCAGTTTTGGCTCAATGCCAGCGACTCTGATGTGAAAAACTACATCAGAATCTTTACGCTTTTCACTAAAGAACAGATAGAGGCACTAGAAATAGAGCATGATACTGCCCCACATCTGAGGATATTACAAAAGGCTTTGGCTAAGGATATTACAATTAGGGTACATTCTGAAGAAGATTATCATGCGGCTTTAGAGGCTTCTGAAATTCTTTTTGGAAAAGGAACTTTGGAAAGTTTGGAGAAACTTTCAGAAGATGATTTTCTGAGTGTATTCGACGGGGTGCCTACGATAGAGATTTCAAAAGAAGGTTTGAGTACTCAGGCAAATATTACTGATTTGCTGTCTGTAGGAACCAACGCTGCCATATTCCCTTCGAAAGGAGAAGCGCGTAAAATGATTCAGCAAGGTGGTGTAAGTATCAATAAGACTAAGGTAGATGATCCTAATGCGGCAGTGGACTTTAAACTGCTGAGTGACAAATACATTTTAGTACAAAAAGGCAAAAAGAATTATTTTATTCTGGATGTAAACTGAGTCTCATAGGAAATCATTGGTATATATGCATCAAATGGAACTCAAAGATTTGTTTTTTGACACTTTTGGTAGCTATACCAATGATCTTCTCAATATAGAAAACCATTGGGCACAGCTTGTTGCGCAATATACCTTCAAAGGTAGGCACTACCATAACTTGGCTCATTTGCAGCATATCAGCAATGAGCTGGTACCTTTAAAGCAACAATTCAGCGATTGGAATGCTCTGGTTTTTGCCTTGTTGTATCACGACGTGATTTACAGTGCAACAGCTTCTGATAACGAAGCTCAAAGTACAGTATTCGCGACTAAAATATTAAAGTCTTTAGCTGTTCCAGATGTTACCCTAAATCTGTGTGAGCAAATGATCCTTGCAACCAAAACACATGAGTACTCCCCTAACGAGGAGATCAACTTGTTTGTAGATGCAGATTTGGCTATTTTGGGGCAAGATTGGTCGGTTTACCAGAGCTATTTTCAAAATGTGAGGAAAGAATACGATATCTATCCTGATCTCTTATATAAGCCAGGGAGAGTTAAGGTTTTAAAAAAAAATTTAACAATGCCTAATATATACAAGACCAAAATGTTTATGGATCGTTACGAGCAAGCTGCTAGATCTAATATACAAAAAGAAATTACATTGTTATCTTCATGAGCACACTTCCTAAATATACCAAACAGCAACTTTCTCTGAGGAATGGTCAAGACAAACCCGAAATATGGGTAGCTTTTAAAGGCAAAATTTATGATGTAGGCGCTTCCCGACTTTGGAGGAACGGAAAGCACTACGAGCATTGGGCTGGTCAGGATCTGACACCCGAGATGGAAGATGCTCCGCATACAGCCTCCGTATTTGACAAGTTCGAGCCTATTGGGGAATTGATATAGTAAAACCAAGCTCTCTTAGCTTAATGTCTACATTCTGTTGTGTCAATATAGATAATATGCAAGCTTGTCGGTCAAGTCGTTGTATTTTGAGTGTAATTGGTTCAAGTACTACTTTCGATTGTAAACTGACAAATGAAGGCTTATGCTAGTGTTTGAATATGAATTTTTAACGTATTTATCTATAAAACAATATGATGTGTTTTCCGGAATACTTGAAAGCTGGGAACTAAGGGTTCTAAACTGATGATTGAATAGTAAGGACTTGCTTAAGCATATTTGAATAATTAGTGATAAAAGCTTATTATTGTCTATCGTGGATATGTTAATGGCGTGATTTTTTTATGTTAGTTCGCCGAAATCGATCTGTAAAAGTATAAGATACATGATGAAAAAATTACATTTTTTCCTACTGATGACAATTCTTTTGCTTTGTTCTTGTGAGAGCACCGAGCCTGTTGCCAAAGAGTCTACAGTGGAGTTGCTTAAAGATGTTGAGGATGAGGCTGTACTGGACTCTAATGTTCCTGTATTGATCCCAGAATTTAAGGGTAGGGCATATCCGGAATTTTTTGAAGCTGCCTTTGTCGCCGGAACCCAAGTGGAACAAGGTGAGCGCAATTTCGTTTTTGAAAAACATGAAATTGGTGAAATAACTTGTGAAAGTGGTAAAATAATAGCCTGTGACCCTATTGCGATGCAGAAGGCACCAGCATTTACTGAGATATTTCCCAAAGGTACCTTTCCCGTGCATTTAGCTATTGCGAAGACTGGTGAGGGAGAGCGCGTTGCATTGGCGAGAATACTATTTTCCGAGCAAGCAGTGGTGAAATGGAAATATGCGTTGCGACCAGGGCAAAAAGAGGTAGGTTTTAAAGATACCACCTTTTACTGCTACAGTGTAGATGCTGGTACAGCCATCTTTATCGATGAAAAGAGCAATAAGATTTTTGACTTTTTTAAAGAGAATGCATGGGATAGCGTGTTTGTAAACAAAATGGAACGTTATCACTACAAAGGGTTTATTCATAAGTTTGAAAAACATACTTTGGCGGCATTTTCAACAGGTTTAGGCGATGGTTGCTATGCGGCATATATCGGATACGATGCACAAGGGAAGGTTTGTCAATTATTGACTGATTTTACATTGGTAGCATGGTGGAAGATCCCAGAAGATGTTTGATCAAAGCTTGTTATGATGGGCTTGTCAAGAGCTGACAAGCCCTATATTTTTTTTAAAATGTGGGGGCTTTTTGGTACTTGGCTGGTACCTCGCCAGTAAGTGATTTTAGGAATGCCGTCACGTTGTCTAATTCTTCTACACTTAACTTAGTATTGAGTTGGATATCGGCCATAATCTCCACCGCCTTTTTAAGATCGCTTACACTACCATCATGAAAATAAGGATGTGTTTTGTCTATGTTTCTTAATGACGGCACCTTAAAAACGTGCTTATCCGTAGCTTCATTGGTAACTGTAATTCGGCCCACATCAATCTTTTTAGAGCCCGTGACTTGCCAATAGTTTTTGTGAACTCCAAATTTCTGAAAAGTATTGCCGCCTAAGGCCACACCAGAGTGACAGTTGGTGCAGCCAACGTTTATGAAGGTAAGCAAGCCTTTTTTCTCTTGTAGACTTAGTGCCTCATGATGGCCCTCTAAGTATTTGTCAAATCGAGAAGGCGTTAGCAATTCTCTTTCGAAAGCACCCAGTGCCGCACATAGGTTTTTATAAGTAAGCGGTGTTCCTGCGTTGGGAAATGCTTTTTGGAAAAGCGTATTATATAAGTCTGATTTGGCGAGCTTATCTATTAAGTATTTTTCGTTTGGTATGCCCATTTCTATTGGGTTAAGTACAGGCATACCCGCTTGCTCTTCCACGTCTTTAGCGCGACCATCCCAAAACTGGGAGGTATGTAACGCAGCATTAAGTACAGTAGGGGAGTTTCTATCTCCGTTTTGACCTTTGTCTCCAAGCGATGTCGGGAGGTTGTCTACACCAAAAGTGCTAAGGTTGTGGCATGAATTGCAGCTATTGTTGCCTTGTAGCGATAATCCCGTTTCAAAATACAAGGTATGACCAAGTTTTATGAGTTCAGGGTTCTTGTCCATTACATGTATGTTATGATGTTTGTCGTGCTCCAAGCTGATGGATTTGAACAAGTCGAGCTTGCTTGCAAGAGCAAGGTCATATCTTTTTTCCTCTTTTAGTGAATCACTAAGTTCTTCCGCTTTTGGAGCACTTTTGTCGCAAGAATCAAAAATAAAAATTGTGCAAAGGCTTAATAATAAGCTAAAAGTAGTTTTTTTCATGTGTCTATTAATTCAGGAGACTATTATTTAAGGGTGTTTATTGATTTATTCGGACTACTAATATAACAGAAATTTGCGAACCAAATATGCGAATTTTCTAATTCGGATTGAAGGAACTGATACGACACATAGTGAAACGTTATTTTGAATTAATTTTAATGTTTGTTAACTATTTTAATAAAAATGCGTAAACAAATTTTAAATAAAAAAGGTTTATGGGGGGTATGTACAAATAGATGAGAGTAAGAAGCCAATCATTTTGCTAAATTACTCGGAGAGAGAGCCTACAAGTGCTGAGTTTGAAGAGTATTTGAAGGATATGGAACAGCTCTATAAGAACAATAAGGATTTTGTGATGATATTTGATGGGACAAAATCTAAATATCTGTCTAGTGAGCTACGGTCTCGCCAATCGATTTGGATCAAGCAAAACGCTACTGTGATCAAACAGAGTTGTGTTGGTATGGTATATGTGTTGCCCAATGTTATGGTAGAGATCATTTTTAAGTGTATAGTTGCCTTCAGTCCTCTTCCTGTTAAGAACACTACAGTACGCTCTGTTCAAGATGCCTATGCCGAGGCAGAGAAGATGCTTAAAATACCTGTTAAATAGCTATACTTCGTTTCTTTATGAGTAAATAGAGGTTTTTGATATTGGAACTTTCCTCTAGGTTTTTGATAGGGGAAAGCTTAATCTTTTTTCTAAGATCATTAATTTCTGAGGTGTTTATTGCCTCAAGGTTAGGCATTTCTATAGTGAGTGCCATCACAGTTTTGATAGTGCTTGCTTTTACCCTAATGCTACAGGGAGAGTATCTTGCTGGGTGGATATGTATATATTTATCTGCCGTGTTTCCCAATAACAAAATCCATTCGGAACGATCCGAAAGTTGAATTTTAGCGAACCCATTTTGTTTGATCCAATCTGTGTAAGTGTTTTTGTCTAATTTGTTAGCTTTGGCAAGGTGGAGTTTTATTTCTTGAGTGATATCCAAAGTGGTCAAATTTCCAGTATATAAATCCATTTGGGAGTTGCCAATACATAATAAATCGTTGATGTAAAAGTTGTTATGGGGCTGTCTGAGGTATTGGATAATGCTGGGTAGGTGATGCTTGAGGGTGTTGAAGAGGAACATGCCACTATTTGAATTGATTTTTGTTAATTGGTCTAATTATAGGTGGCAGAATTATTCTTGACATACATATTTGTGACTTTATAGGTAGTTTTGTTTCAGGATTAATTGCTGGCTTAAACTTGATTTTACAATTTTTAATAGTTTCCAAAATAACATCATCCATTTGCCCTTTGTATGTCTTCTGAATGAGTTTTATGTCAGTAATAGTGCTGTCATATTTGATGTTAAAGACTACAGTAATAGTAACATCTCTTCCATAAGCTTTCAGCTCAGGAGTATATTTTGAGCTTAATTCTTGAGCTAACCATAAGCCGAATTCTGTAGGCCCACCTATGACAGGATGATGTGTGGTGTCTATATTTTTTGAATTAATATTTCCATTTTCAAGTCCCAATTTGTTTTTAGCATTCTCAGCTAAAGTTTTTAAACTATCTTGTGTACGAGCATTTGAGATGCTATCAGCCTTTACCTTATTTAGACTATCTTGAGTAGCTTTTATTTTTTCCGCATCCTTAGCGTCTTTTTCGATTTTAGTAGGATCTAGTTTATCTCTTTTTTTTGATACTGTTTTTGTATTATTTTTAGGTGTTTTTTTAGTTTCTTCATTACTTGAAGCATTTGGATCCCCTTTAGGGGGTTCTCTTAAGATCAGTGGTTGTTTCTTATTCATGTCAAAAGATTCATATTTAATAATCTTCCCATTAGGTGGTAAAAATGGTTTTATATTTAAAAATGAATTACAAATAATACAAATAAAGGCAATTGTTACAGTTGCCAGCCCTACTGATAAAACGTAGTTGATACGCTCCGTATGCTTTGTTCCGGTCCTGAAAGAGTATTTCATCAAAACCACTTTTAAAAAGGCGTATTATTTTGCTATTAGAATCCAAACAACTAATTTCAACATGCAAAAATAGTCAAAATAAAATTATGCCAAACTGCTTTTTGGGATTGGGTTCAAATATGGGCGACAGATGGGGTTACCTGAGTCGTGCTTGCGATAAAATTTCACAGTGCTGCGGTACCATAGTTGCCAATTCCTCAGTTTATGAAACTGCTTCATGGGGCAATGAAGATCAGTCTTTATTTTTGAATCAAGTTATATTGATCGAAACTACTTTGTCTCCCAAAGACCTTCTCTCTAGATGTAAAGAGATAGAGTTGCAGGAGGGAAGAACACGTCTTGTGAAATGGGGAGATCGTACATTGGATATAGATGTGTTGTTATACGATGATCTAGTTATGGATGATGGTGATCTAACACTTCCTCATCCTCATATCCAGCTTCGTAATTTTGTTTTGGTACCTCTTGCTGAAATAGCCCCTGATCTCGAGCATCCTGTACTGCATAAACCTATCAAAACACTTCTTAGCGAGGCCAAAGATACTTTAATGGTGAGTAAAGCTGTACTATAGGTTATAGACGCCCTCTTACATCAATAGATACTGCAATGCGATAGCTGTAACTCCTCCGAGTAATAAAGAGATGACTCTCTGGGCTTGAATTTTGTGATCAGGATTAGACTCAAAGAAAATGGTAGTGGCGATGTATAGGAAATTTCCTGCAACTAAAGACATTACAACCCCTGTGAAATGCACATATTGATGGTGAAAGTAGTTGCTCATAAGAACTCCAACTGGTGAGGCAGCAGAGAATAATACCAAAACAGTAATGATTTTCGATCTTGAGATATTGTTCACAATTAGAACAGATATGAGTGCGATGGTTTCGGGGACCTTGTGTACTATAAGGCCTATAAGTAAGGTGTCATTGTTATGTGCATGATCTATCATGTCTCCGTGGGAGATGATCATTCCTTCAAGCAGTGCATGTATGCTCAATGCGATAATTAAAGAGATTGATCTGAGTTGATTGGGTTTATGGATATGAATATGTCCATGCTCTACACCTTCACTGAAGAATTCAATGAACATTTGAAAATAAAAACCAAGTAAGACCATGCAACCACTGGTAAAGTGGTTTTGTGAAAGTTCAAAAGCCTCTGGAAGTAGATGGAGAATGGTAGAGGAGAATAGGAAGGCTCCACTAAAAACCAATACAAACTTGAAATTGACCTTATGGATGTCTGGTTTGATGAGTACAAACATACCCGCAAGCAATGAACAAGAAAATAATAATAAAGCACTCCAATACATATTCGCTAATTCACCTTTATTCTTTGTCCTACCCTGATTTCGTTGGAGCCGATATTGTTGATTCTTTTAAGTTGATCAAGAGAAATCCCGTATTTTTTTGAGATCTGATAAAGTGTATCTCCCTGTCTCACGGTATAAGTCTTGCTGATCGTTTTAGTATTCGTTGTGGGTCTATTGGGTTTGTTGTATGAGCTTTTTGTAGGGGTATAACTACTTTTCTTTGCTTTGTTATAGTTATAGCCATAAATCAATAAGGATTGCCCCAATCGTATCTTGGTGGAGGAAAGATGGTTCCATTTTTTAATTTGTGCTAAAGTAACTCCATTTTTTGTTGCGATCTTTAACAGGTTGTCACCACTTTTTACCTTGTAATAAAACTTAGTGCTTGAATATGTCTTTGAGGGTTGCTCATTGAGAGTTGAAGTCGTTTCAAATCTAGTGGACTTAGCAACCAAAAACGTTGGTTTTATAATAGAGCAACTATCAAGTATAGTTTGTCTATTGCGTTGGAATTCTGGAAGTACATCTATCGGCAACTTTAATGTGTATGACTTAATGTAGGATGGGATCACATTCCTCTTTAGTTCAAGATTGAGCTGGTTGATGTCCTCAGGGCAAATGTTCAACATTTTTGCCATCGTATTAAGATCACAATAGCCATTTACGATTACCGTATCACTGATGATATGGGCGTCTCTGTAAGGAGGAAATAGATTATGGGCCTCTGAATAATTCATCAAATAAGAAATGGCAATGAATTGGGGAACATAACTACGTGTCTCCGCAGGAAGATGGTTGTATATTTGCCAGAAGTCA